>JAAYBS010000006.1 GCA_012718855.1 Syntrophomonadaceae bacterium | reverse complement strand
CAAAGCTTCACCTATCTGGCTTATAATCGAATAAGCCTCCGGAGTAAGCTCATCTGAACCACTGGCAAACAGCAGGGTGTCCTTGAAACTAATTACCAGACCTCGTTCCTGTTCATAAACCATGATGGAATCACTCAGCTTGGTAGTCTTTCCGCTGCCCTGTTCTGTTGCTGTCTCCATATCTTTGGTTTCAATAAACTCTTTGATTAATTCTTTTACTTCATTTAACTGCCCCTGATTCTGGGATATTTCCCCGGGTCCCTCGGGAACCAGCTGTCCGGAAATACCCTCTACCAGTGAAGGGCCCTGGGTTTCCAGTACTGATAAAGCCTGTCCGGTAAGTACCACACTTAGAGAATTGGCTACCGCACTGTATTTTTTAACATCCACCTGACTCATTGTATACATAAGAATAAAAAAAATCATTAAAAGGGTAATCAGGTCAGCATAAGTTATCAACCAGCGCTCGTTATTGCCTTCTTCAGCATGCTTTTTTTTACGACCTCTGGCCATTTAATCACATCCTTGCCTGCTGGGCCTGCTGCTCCTGTAGATTTTCCCGGGAATCCGGGGGTAGGAAAGTCATTAATTTCTCGCGGATGACGCGGGGATTTTCTCCGGCCTGTATGGAGAGAACCCCCTCCAAAACCAGTTCCATTAACAAAGTCTTCTTCCCAGTCTTTACCTTTATCTTTTGACCAAAAGGAATCCATAAAACATTGGCTGAACCAACCCCGTAAAGAGTAGCTAAAAAAGCGACTGCTATAGCACCACCTAATTTACTGGGATCATCTATATTACTTAACACATGAACCAGACCCATAACGGTTCCGATAATACCCATGGTGGGGGCAAAACCGCCAGCGGTCATAAATATCTCTGAACCTACCATTTCGGTATCTTCAAAAGCCTCTATCTCCATCTCCAGCATGTGGCGGGTTAATTCGGGGTCAGTCCCGTCAATTACCAACTGTAAACCCCGGGTAAGAAACTCATTATCAATTTCAGACAACTGGCTCTCCAAACTGAGCAATCCTTCCCGTCTGGCTTTATCGGCTGTATCAACCAGAGTGTCAACAACCGTTACATAATCTACCTTGGTATCAACAAATACTTCTTTGAAAAAATAGCCAATCTTTTTCAATTCCTCCATCGTGAAGCAAATCATGGTTGCGCCTATTGTTCCACCTATGACGATTATAAAGGCAGTCTCAACTACAAGCATACCTATATGGCCGCCCTCCAGGAGGAAACCGCCTATAAGTCCGCCCATACCGATCAGCAATCCGATCAGAGTTGCCAGATCCATTAACTAACCCCTCTTCCACAACATTTCTTGTATTTTTTGCCACTTCCGCAGGGACACATATCATTGCGCCCAATTTTTTCCCCGACCTTAACCGGCTTCTTTACTGTATCTTCACCCTGATTTACAAACATCTTTCGTTCTTCAGGCTTTTGAACTACTCTGACCCGTAAAATATATCTGACTACATCTTCCTTGATACTGTAAATCATGGACTGGAACGCATCAAAAGCCTCAAACTTATACTCTATTAATGGGTCCTTCTGTCCGTAGGCCCGTAACGAAATCCCGTTACGCAGCTGATCCATGGCATCAATATGATCCATCCATTTCTCATCAATAATATTCAACATTATGGCCTTTTCCAGCTCCCGCATAGTCTCGCTGCCCATTTCCTCTTCGCGGGCCTGGTACAATGCCGTAGTTTTTTCTATCAACAAACCTTTAACCTGACGCTTGGTCATACCCACCAAATCATCAACCGTTAAATTAGCTCCGGGTAAAATATTCCGGTCAATATAATTTATCAGTCCAGGTAAATCCCAATCATCAGAAAACTTTATTTCTCCGGCAAAACCATCTACTACCTGATCAACAACCTCATCAATCATGGCTTCAACCGTTTCTTTCAAATCCTGTCCGAACAGAACTTTGTGCCGTTCATTGTATATCACTTCACGCTGTTTATTAATTACATCATCGTATTCCAGCACATTTTTACGAATAGTAAAATTGCGGCCTTCTACGCGTTTCTGAGCATTCTCTATGGTACGGGAAATCATTTTATTCTCAATGGGCATGCTATCATCCATACCCAGGCGATCCATCAACCCCTCAATATTGGATGAACCAAACAGACGCATTAAATCGTCTTCCAGGGAGACATAAAAGCGGGACTCACCCTGATCACCCTGACGGCCGGAACGGCCTCGAAGCTGATTATCAATCCGGCGCGCTTCATGGCGCTCAGTTCCCAGCACATATAAACCGCCTAATTCGGGTACACCCTCACCCAGAACAATATCAGTACCGCGTCCGGCCATATTGGTGGCAATTGTTACTGTACCTCTCTGACCGGCCTGAGCAATGATTTGAGCCTCTTTCTCATGGTACTTGGCATTTAAGACCTGATGAGCAACTCCGCGTTTTTTCAGCATATCACTAAGATACTCTGAACGTTCAATGGAAATTGTACCCACTAAAACCGGTTGCCCGGTACGATTACGCTTGACAATATCTTCGACTACCGCCTTGAACTTACCTGCCTCGGTACGATAAATAAAATCATCCTGGTCAGCCCTTACCATAGGACGATGAGTAGGAATCACTATAACATCCATACCATAAATTTTACGGAATTCTTCCTCCTCGGTCTTGGCAGTACCAGTCATACCGGCTAACTTTTTATACATACGAAAATAATTCTGAAAAGTAATGGTAGCCAGGGTTTGGGACTCCTTCTCGATCTTTACCCCTTCCTTGGCCTCAATTGCCTGATGCAAACCATCACTGTAACGGCGGCCAAACATAAGCCGACCGGTAAACTCATCAACAATAATAACCTGTTCTTCCTTGACCACATAATCACGGTCACGTTTCATTAAACAATGGGCTTTCAGACCCTGATTTACATGGTGGGCAACCTCCATATTATCGGATAAATTATCTACATTAAAAGCCTTCTCCACCTTTTGAACCCCGGATTCGGTCAGGGTTACCAGGTGAGCCTTCTCATCCACTTTGTAATCTTCTTCATTCACCAGACGGGGTATAAACTTGGCAATCCGGTAATATAATTCAGTGGGCTTGTCCCCTTCGCCGGAAATTATCAGCGGAGTACGCGCTTCATCAATTAAAATCGAGTCAACCTCGTCAATAATAGCGTAATACTGACCTCGCTGCACCATATTTTCAGAATTGACCACCATATTATCCCGCAAATAATCAAAGCCCAGCTCGTTATTGGTGGCATAAGTAATATCACACTCATAGGCGGTCTTTCTCTCCAGGTAAGTCAATCCATGTACAATTACTCCCACCGACAAGCCGCAATATTCATAAATGGGGGCCATCCAGGCCGCGTCACGGCTGACCAGATAATCATTTACGGTAACAATATGAGCGCCCTTGCCGGGCAAGGCATTTAAATAGGCTGGTAAAGTTGCCACCAGGGTTTTACCTTCACCAGTCTTCATCTCAGCGATACGTCCCTCGTGCAGCACCATGCCGCCAATTAACTGCACATCAAAATGCCGCATCCCCAGGGTGCGCTTGGAAGCCTCTCTAACCAGAGCAAATGCTTCTGGTAATATATCGTTTAAACTCTCCCCCTGCTTTAGCCTTTCACGAAACTCTTCAGTTTTTTTGGGAAAATCATCGGCAGAAAGCTTTTCAAACTCAGGTTCCAGCGAATTGATAATCGCTACCGTCTTGCGCATGCGTTTTATTTCTTTTTCATTATCATCCAATAAATTTTTGACCAGTTTTTTAATCATCTTATCAGACCTTCCTCATAGAAAAGAGGAATCATAATTGATTCCTCAATATTAAATCTTCAGATTTTATATTAACACTTTTTGTAATCTGGCTTCAACTAGTCAAAATCTGGCTCAATTAAACCGTAATGACCATCCTTGCGCTTGTAAACCACATTAACCTCTTCACTTACTGCATTATAGAACACGAAAAAATTATGTCCGAGTAAATTCATCTGCATAATAGCCTCTTCTTCATCCATAGGCTTCAAGGCAAAGCGCTTGGTGCGTACAATTTTAAAACTATCAACCTGACTGTTGGTTGCCTCCAGTTCTCTTCGGGCTTCCTCAGCCATAGCCTGCTTCAGACCGGCGCCCCGATAATTTTTATAGAGGCGGGTCTTGTACTTCTCAATCTGTTTCTCCAGTTTCTCAACTACCATATCGATTGAAGTATACATGTCGTCAGTAGCTTCCTCACCGCGAAGCAACATTCCATTCAACGGAATAGTCACCTCAACCTTGTGATCATCTCCTTCAACCGAGAGGGCAACCTGAGCCTCCTTTACATCATCAATATATTTCTCCAACTTGGAAAGCCGTTTAGTGGTATAGTCCTTCAATGCGTCTGTGATTTCGATATTCTTTCCTCTGATTTCAAACTTCATACGACCACTCCTTTCCCGGTTGCTATATATATTATTCTACCTTTACACGTAAAAATCCTCCAACCATTATTTACCATATAAGGTGAGGAGTGAGGCGTAAGCGGTGAGAAGTGAGGGGTGAAGCGTAAGGCGTAATGGGTGAGGAGGAACGTAACGGAAGGCCCTTGTGGCGAAAGCATTTTTAGTGGTCATTCTGAGCGAAGGGAAGAATCTCATGCCCACATAGTGGAAGCTTTTTAATTACACGGCTCTTTGCCTGCAGCTCTTCAGGTTGATAATTTAACCCTGCCCCTTTATAGCCTCAGATTGGTAGAAATTTGTTATAATATAATTTAATAAACACCACTCATTAAAAGCGGGTTATATAGGCTGACTGCGGGTATAAGACTTATTATTTAAACGGAAAACGGAGGTATTGGCTATGTTTTTTGGCCGTAAAAAGAAAAAAGATGAACCCAGAGAAGAAAGCCTTATTGAGCGGGGACTCAGGGAATGTGGCGGTGACCGGGTAACTATGGCCTGGCTGATGGAAAATACTGATGGATATGATGACGTTGTGGAAAAGTACTACCAAAAAAGATGGGATCTTGATGACCCCTCCTGGGAATGTAAGTGCGGGCACTGGAGTGATACTGATACCTGTCCCCATTGTGGGGGTACACAATTCTAAACTATTGCAGAAAACTAAAAACCCGGGTTTATTTACTAAACCCGGGTGAAAATTTTTAATAATTAATACTGAGCGCGCTGCTTTTGGAAGCACTCCTGGCAAAACACCGGACGACCATCCACTGGTCTGAAAGGAACCTCGGTATCAACGCCACACTCAGCGCAAACAGCAGTAAACATTTCACGGGGAGCCCGGGGGCCACTGCGAGAATTACGTCTGTTAGTCCGGCAATCCCGGCAACGCTTTGGTTCGTTCTCGAATCCCTTTTCATTGTAGAATTCCTGTTCCCCAACGGTAAAAATAAAATCCTGCCCACAATCCTGACACACTAAAGTTTTGTCTTCAAACATTCTATCAAGATCCCTCTCTTCACTAGGATATTAGACCTGTAGTCCTGGCAATAACTCCCTGACCACTGACCCGTAACGTATATTATATACATTTGTGCAATAAATGGCAAGGGGTGTACCAAATAGGTCTTGTTAATCAGCAATAATGTCATACTATAACTCATCAGGTAAAATGTCATCCCCCATAAAAATATATAATGGGAGGATGAAAACAGAAATGAGTAAACAAGAAGCAAGGAAAATAACTATTAT
>JAAYBS010000058.1 GCA_012718855.1 Syntrophomonadaceae bacterium | reverse complement strand
CATCCTTCTGAAGAAGAGTTTGCCTCAATTCTTGATATGCATAATATTGAATGGGAATATGAACCACGTACTTTCCCGATTGAATGGGATGCGGAAGGTAATATTACTCAGGCTTTTGCTCCGGATTTTTACCTGCCGCGTTTTGATACTTATATTGAGCTGACCACGATGGACCAGAGATACGTTTCGCAAAAAAAGAAGAAGGTGCAGAAATTAAAAGAATTATATCCGGGCACCAATATCAATATAGTATTTAAAAAAGATTTTTATTCTCTGGCTAAAAGATTCGGGCTATGGGAGGAAAATAACAGCAAATGAATAAATCGGGTATAGGGAAAACAATTTATTCGGAAGAACAAATTCAACATAGAATAGCTGAGATAGCTGCAGAAATCAACCATGATTATAACGGAGAAAAATTGATCGTTATAGGTGTTCTCAAAGGGTCTTTGTATTTTGTAGCTGATCTTACCCGTCACCTTACCATGCCGGTAAATATCGATTTTATATCTATCGGATCAACTCCGGAAGAACTTAATATCACCGGCGCTATACGCTTTACCAGAAGTGTTGGTCTTAATTTAACCGGGCAGCATGTACTGTTGGTTGAAGATATAATTGGTACCGGTCTGACTTTGGGTTTTATCTGTCAGCACCTGGAAACTTTTGAACCTGCCAGTCTGAAAATATGCACTCTGTTGGATAATCCAGCGGGAAGAATTCTTACTTTACCCATAGATTACAGTTGCTTTACCATACCGGATTTGTTTGTGGTCGGTTATGGTCTGGACTATAATGAGGAATATCGCAACCTGAGGTATATAGCTGAGTATCGGGAGTAGGGGGAAAGTTATGGAATGTTTAATGCAGCGCCATTGGCATACGACTATTATGCGTGAGAATGAACAGCATCTAATGGCTGAAACTGCCTATCTGGATTCCCGCATAGAAAGAAGAGCAGTAATGCGGGTGGAAATTGACAGTCTGAAAACAGTTGAAGCCTGGTTGGAGCGGTTGGGGCGGCCTGGGGATATGCTGGAAAAACGGGAGTATATTGAGGGTCTGCAAGGCGTACCTGCCTATCTGGGGAGCGGTTCCCAATTGAAAAAAGGTATGCAGGAAATCGAAGATGAAATGGAACGCTCGCTGTTTAATGAATGTGTGATCGGCATAGTACAGGCTGAGACTTTCCTGTTTATGGAACGTGGATACAACAGTGCAGATGAATACAGCAAATCCTGGGAAGATTTCTACGCTGGTTCCTGCCGTTATTACAGCAACCTGGACAAAATTAAAGTATCATGGGGAGATTATATTGGCAGGACTGGAAGGAAAAAAAATCTGTTTAATCGTTCGAAAAGCCAGCAGCTGATGCATGATAATAAGAACAATTTAATTATTATCGGCAGTCTGATTGATTCTTTTCACCAGGTGAGCAGCCATTTGATACTGGACCAGGATATGAAAGTTATCTCTGCCCAGGGACAATTGCTGCGGGCACCGGATAAGGTCTGTTTTGATGCCGCAACTGCTATGAATAATTTGATCGGAAAAAGCCTTAAAGGAACAAGCAAGAAAGAACTGGCCAATTTACTGGGAGCCGGTCAGGGATGTGTGCATTTAATTGACCTGGTTTATGATAGCGTAAAAACATTGCAACTCTAGGGTAACCAAGGGAAGGGTTCTCCTG
>JAAYBS010000057.1 GCA_012718855.1 Syntrophomonadaceae bacterium | reverse complement strand
GACGTTCTTTTTGTAACAATCTTCCGTCCAGCTAACCGTAAACCAATTATCTGGTTATAAAATCAGCAATAGCCCGATTAGTCTCGGGGGCTTTTTCCAGCATTACGTAATGCCCGGCCTGGGGAATAATAACTAATTCTGATGCGGTTATATGA
Organism: Syntrophomonadaceae bacterium; assembly: GCA_012718855.1. GTDB lineage: Bacteria > Bacillota > Syntrophomonadia > Syntrophomonadales > Syntrophomonadaceae > JAAYBS01. The sequence continues at coordinate 8,958 of JAAYBS010000057.1, read as the reverse complement.
TCATGTAAAAACTGTGAATATTTTACCGGAGTCATTTTATCGAGTTCTCCCACAATCAAAAGAACCGGTATATTTATTTTTGCCAGGTCTTTGCTGCGGTCAAATTGATCACAGGCACTGAAATCGCTGTAAAGGACTTCAGCTGCGACCTGCTGAAAAGACGATAGTTCCGCATCAATAATATACTCCGGAGTATCGGGAGCAAAACATATTTTTAAAAAAGCCGGATCTTTTTGACCGGCCCGCAGCGCTTCCAATATAGCCGGTAAAACCCGTAAACGGGAACCTGCACCAATTAAGAGCAGTCCATCTATGTTCTTTCCATAATCCATAGCTATAGTCATCGCGATTGCAGCCCCCATAGAATGCCCTGCCAGAAATACGGGACGGGGCAGATTTAGTAAGGAAGGAATTTTACTAACCAACACAGCTGCTGCATCCACTGATTCAAGTATCGGACCGGGAGAAACACCATGCCCGGGTAAATCGATTGCTACTCCCGTAAAATCAGGAGGAAGTTCGTTCATTTGAGCATCCCATTTATGATGATCTCCGCCACTGCCATGAATGAATAATAATGTACCTTTAGACTGAATGGCTGATAGATATTTATAGGCAATAATATGGTCATCAATTTCAATATGTTGCATAAATAATCCCCTTTTGATTTATTGACCGTCTTACGGTCCTTCTAGAATACATGTACTGCAGTAGCCTTGAAGATTGCCCAGACATTTTTTCCTGATTCCAGATTTAATTCTTCCAAAGCCTGTTTAGTAACCAGTGGCGGGCCAGAGCTGCTGTTCACCGCCAGTCAACGTAGAAGGGTAACGGTCAAGTAACCCTTTTATGTTTAGGAGGCCGGCCATCTGATCAAGCTTTTGTTTCATTACTGTACGGGGAGTTTTATTCAGCTTCAATGCAAAAATCCCGGGTTTGACTTCATAGCATCACCTCACTATAAAATATTTGTCTTAGGTTTTTGTCCTGTACTTTGAAAATTCAAATCGATAATATTTATTTTATCACAAACTTGTGGGTAGCCCCGGCAGCCGACGGCGCGGTAAAAGTGAACTACACCTCAGTCAATGGCACGGCAGTCCTTTCCCTGCCTGCGGCTAAAGTCAAAGACATCATTGACAACAGCCAGGGCGGCGCAGCCGTCATCGACCTTTCCAAAGTAAGCGGCATTACCGCGGCCCAACTTCCCAAAGCGGCTCTGTCAGCCATGAATGAAGCGGGTCTGGACATTACGCTTAAGCTGCCCGCCGGAACAATTACCCTGGACGAAGATGCCGCCGCCTCTATTCTGGAGCAGGCGTCCGGCAGCAATTTGAGTATTGAACTGCAGCCAGTGGCCACAGGTTCACTTACACCGGCTCAACAAGAAGCAGTCCGGAGCGGTGACCTGGTGCTGGACATCAATATTCTTTCCGGCACCCAGAAGATCAGCAGCTTTGACGGAACCCTTTCCGTCCAGGTAGCTTACAACGGACCCCAACCTGTGGCCGTGTGGTACTTAAACGATAAAGGCGACCTGGAAAAAGTAAACTGCACCTTCAAAGACGGTAAAGTCAGCTTCGACCTTGACCACCTCTCCCTGTATGTAGTGGGTCAGGATACTAAGGAAGCTGCTCAGGAAAAACCCATCACCAACGTTCAGGAACCCGGCTGGGAAAACCCCTTCAGCGACGTTCTCCCCGGCGCCTGGTACTATGACGCGGTGAGCTTCATCGCCGCAAAGGGCATCACTAGCGGCACAACGGCCACCACCTTCAGCCCCGATGCTACCTTAACCAGAGGACAGTTTATTACCCTATTAATGCGGGCTTACGACATTAAGCCTAATACTAATAATAACGATAACTTTAGCGATGCAGGCAACACTTACTACACCGAATACTTGGCAACTGCCAAACAGCTGGGCTTAACGAAAGGGATCGGGGATAATAAATATGCTCCCGAACAAGCTGTTACGCGACAAGAGATGTTCACCCTGCTCTATAACGCACTTAAGTCGCTTGACAAGCTGCCCACTGGCAACAGCGGCAAGACCCTCGCGGACTTTACGGACGGTGCCAATGTGGCGAGCTGGGCAGGCGAAGCCATGGGCACACTGGTGAAATCCGGCACCATTTCCGGCAGCAGCGCCAAACTAACCCCTGATGCTACTACTACCAGAGCCGAAATGACCCAGGTGTTATATAATTTATTAGCTAAATAAAAAAACTAATCGGGGGCGTCAATGCCCCCGAAGTTCTTAGTGTTATTAGGTTTTTAAATCATTAGCCTTTGGTTAGTTGATGCTGATATGTTTTTCTGTTGCGAAAGGTCTGCTTGAACCTAAAGAAAAACTGATGCAAATCAAAGGCAATATAACTCGTTCCCGCTGTGCCCATGTGTTGCTGTGCCCAGATGACCCGGGTGCTGTATAACCTGATGGGGAGATAATGAGCACAATTTCATAGTCGTAGTCTTTACAATCTCGGTATAGCGTAGTAAAATTATCATACAATTGTTCTACAATATTACTACTATAATAGGGGAGTGAGCAATATGCAGATACGACCTTCCGCAGCAATCCGCAAGAACTACAATGAAATTTCTGAACTCTGCAAACGTACAGGAGAACCGGTTTATCTGACCAAAAACGGCAGCGGTGACCTTGTTGTGATGGACATAGAGGCCTTTGCCCAGCGTGAAAGTATGCTGAAACTCAAGGAAAAGCTGATGCAATCAGAAATAGACATTCTAAAAGGGCGTACCTATTCCGTAGAGGAAACAGTATCGGCTATGCATAAGGCTGTCGCGGAGGCTTACAATGCCGAGAAAGAATAAGCCTTATACGGTAAAAATCACGGAAACTGCCTGGGAAATGCTCGTTTCTCATGCGCGTTTTCTCGCGAATGTGAGCGTGCCGGCTGCTAGCAGGCTGATAGATAGCTTTGTTGAAGTAACCGATAGCCTTGCCGCAATGCCAGAGCGCAATCCATGGCTGGAACATGACGCGATTCCTTTTCAAAAATACCGCAAGCTGCTGTTTGGCAAGCACTATATGGCTTTTTATCAGATACAGGAAAACACTGTCTATGTAACCGCCGTTGTTGATTGCCGGCAGGATTACAGTTGGCTGCTGTAGAAAGCTACACTTACTTACACTACAAATTAAAAACATCACTATACAATTGTATCATGGCGTTTTGCTATTCCTGTATAAATGATTAAGAATATTCTAATATACTCAATAAAAAACAGGTCACAACTTTACTTACTAAAAAGTCGTGACCTGTTTATAGCTTATTTCTTATTATTCGTATAGTGATGCAATATCCGCAGCAAAATTGGTCATAATTACCCGCTGCTTAGCTTTGGAGGTTGGGGTTAGTTCATCATATTTCTGCAGGAATTTCCGGTGAGGAATTCTAAATTTTTTAATCTGCTCAAAATCAGCTAATTCCTGATTAGCTTTCTCAACCGTTTCCGTTACAATCTGCCGGACAAATTCAGCTTCAGCCAGATCCGGACCTACTTCTACACAGGTGTTCATACCGTTAACCAGTTCATAGTGTAGTTTTTCCTTATCATAGGGAATGCCTTTGGCGTCTGCGATTTTAGCCATTTCATCCCAGTTGGGACAAATCAATGCAGTAATGTACTTCTTACCATCACCTACAATCAATACCTGATCAATAAGAATATTACGCATCAGCAACGCTTCCGCCTTAGCCGGGGCAACATTTTTACCCGTATCCATAACAATGATGGCTTTCTTTCTGTCTACCACATGGAAAATCCCGTTTTCATCAAACTCTACTATATCTCCAGTCCGGAAGAAACCGTCCTCAGTAAAGCAGGTCTGGTTGGATTCCGGATCATTGTAGTACTCGGTTATGATTCCGGCACCTTTCAAAAGCAATTCTCCATCGTCATCCTGGCGCCATTCGATACCGGGCGCTACCGGTGCATTCCAGCTTACCTTGACGTTGTTTCCTCGTCCTACCCCCACCCCGCAAAGGGTTTCGGTAAGTCCGTACCCATTAGCAACAAAGAGTCCCATACCGAGGAAAGGTTTGTGAAGTTCCGGCAGGATAGCAGCTCCACCGGAAGCGAAACAGCGCAGGCGTCCGCCCATGACGGCATGTACTTTATCGAAAACTGCAGCTTTGGCTTTTATATATTCTTCACGGATATCACCGTTCAATTCATCCAGATAATCCAGACTCATATCAAAGGTTCCATCTTCACCTATACGGGCATCAACCGCACGCCATGCAACATCCATAGCCCAATCCCAAGCTGCAGCGCCTTCCGGAGTAGCACCAAATACCTGACGCAGTCCCTTTAAAATGCGATCCATCATTCTGGGTACCATGACCATGAAGGTGGGTTTAATTTCCTGCATATCCTGAATAACAAAAGCCGGTCCGCGTCCCCAGGCCAGGCAGGCCCCTACAGCCATGATGCAGAACATACCGTAGGTACGTTCCATAATATGGGCCATGGGCATTACTGATAAATAAACTTCGGTACTCTCTACTCCAATCTCGCCCATCATCTGGTTTCTCAGGCACCTCCAGATACCATCCGTTACCACTCTATGACTTAAACGGGCCGCTTTAAGTTTACCGGTAGTGCCGGAAGTATAAACGGTGGTGGCAGCATCCTCGGGAGTTATAGTAGCAGTACGGTTTGCTACAATATCCGGCTGTTGCTCCAGCAGTTTTCTTCCCGCCTCCCGGATTTCATCCAGAGTAAACAAATCCTGGCCGTTACCGGCTTCCAGTTCCTGAAGGACAATGATACCTTTCAGGGTAGGCAGTTCATCGCGGAAAGAATTGATCATATCAGCCAGGGCTTTATTGCCGGCAAAAACATAGTTAACCTGAGAATGGTTAATAATAAACGTTACATCAGCCTTACCCAGGCTGGGAAAAATTGTGGTGGTACATCCTCCGGCCAGTTCTATTCCCATATCAGCCCAGCCCCATTCCGGGCAGTTAGTGGACATAATAACCAGATTATCGCCTTTTTGAACGCCAAGCCCTATTAGACCCGCGGCAATTTCTTCCGCTACAGCTGCAAATTCTTTATAAGTCAGGGTTACCCACTGGTCATTTTTCCAGTAAATATGAGCCGGACGGTCGCCATGGAATTTAACTGGAGTGTAAAACATTTGTGGTACGGTATGCACATATTCATTCCATAAATCTATCCATTGGATTCTAAAATCGGTATCAGGAACAATTTTAAGCCCCATATTTTATTACCTCCCGTATGGACTAATTTTTAAATGTGGTTATAAATAGACCAAATAAAACTTTCTCTTCTTAATTTCAATCACCAGCGTCTTTTGCTTACACCTCCCATATTTTACATATGCCAATACATTTTATCACAATATTCGATATATTTCGACTGGATATTACTGGCATATGGAGTAATAGCAAGGGAGAGATGGATAAAATCCGTTATTTTTGCATTTAGCATAACTGACCTTCATAAATGTGTTAATATAATAGTAAATTTAATACTAAATTTTCTACGAGGCTGATTTCCTAAAGTCAACCAGGCCAGGGAGACGGTCCGATAGGGTATAACTAGAAATGGTTATGCCTCCCCTTTGGAAAGTAGAATTCTTATTAAGTGTGTCTGATAACAGCTTTTCATTGGGAGGCTGTTTTTTTTATTAAATTTTGAAGGAGGTATTAGATATGATAAAGCTTACCTAACTAACATCATTAAAAATATTTAAGAGCCAATCCAGTATTACATAATAGGGGGTTTAACAATTGAAAAGAATTATTATGTTAGTTGTCATGTTTTGTTTGATGTTTACAGCCAGTGCTTTGGCAATGGATCCAGCAACAGTTATGATGGATAACCAGCCTGTTAAATTCACTGATCAGGCCGCAGTTTATGACAATGATAAAGACTTGGTTCTTATTCCTTTAAGAGCTGTATGTGAAGCAGCAGGGGCTGAAGTAAAATGGGATGCAACTGCTCAAAACGCACAAGTAAAGTTTATGAATAAATTGGTGCAAATCCCCGTTAATAGCAATCAAGTGACTGTCAACAAAAAAACGGTAGATTTAAAAGCAAATACTGTAATTATTAATAACCGGACCATGGTTCCAATGGAATTTATGCAACAGGCACTGGGCTGTAAGTTAACCTGGAACAAAGAACAGAAGTCACTGGTTATTTCTGACCGCAATGCTAAATTAAAAATGGCCAGCACCATAGGCCCCATAGATGCAGGTATTGTAGGTACTTTGGCCAATAAATTTGAAGAAAAGAATGGAGTAAATGTAGAATTCTTAGGTGCAGGAACTGGTAAAGCAATTGAAATGTCGAAATCTGGAGACTATGATTTGGTTTTGGTTCATGCCAAAGTGCTGGAAGAAAAATTTGTCGCGGATGGTTATGGAACTGAAAGAATTGCAGTAATGTATAATGACTTTGTTATTGTTGGTCCTCCAAGTGATCCGGCTGGAATAAAAGGAATGTCCATATCTGATGCATTAAAGAAAATTATGGATAATGAAGTAAAGTTTATCAGCAGAGGAGATAACTCCGGTACTCATGTTAAAGAAATGGAATTATGGAAGGAAGCTGGTTTGAAACCTGAAGGAGATTGGTATGTAGTTTGGGAAGGCGGACCAAAAGGCAATTCCGCTACTTTAAAATACACTGATGAACAAAATGCCTATACCATGATGGATAGAGCTACATATTTATCCCTAAAAAAAGATATAGCCTTAATTCCTCTGGTAGAAGGTGAAGAATCCCTTTTAAACTTTATTTCAGTTATTCCAATAAACCCTGAAAAGTTTTCTGGAATCAATCATACCTGGGCAATGGATTTTATTAACTTTATAACCTCAGAAGAAGGACAAATAATTATTCGTGATTTTAAGAAAGATATATATGGAGAGCCAATGTTTTTCCCAAATTCTGAAACATGGAAAAGTCTTTCAAAATAAGTATTTAGGACAGGGAGGACGGGTTTGCTGTCCTCCTTTACCTTTAAATAACCAAACAAACGTATATCCAGATCGAAAGCCTCATAGACACGAGCCGTCTTAACTTGTCAAGCTTCAATAAAGTGTAACATTTCCCGTGCTTAGCTTTTCAATCCACAACATTTTTAATAACTCCAGATCATCTGAATAATCAGTTTTGGATTCATCACGGTCATACTCAATTTGTTCCAGAATTTTTATCTCAAATTCATCTGCACCTTGTGTCTGCCAATCCTTTTGCAGCTCTTTATTGACATGCGCACCGGCCATCAACTTAAATTTAGTACTGTTGATTCGGGCCTTCAAATCCGTGGTGGTTTCCAGAAAATACCTTTCTTTACTTTTGTTTATAACTGCAAATATACCCATATCCGGTTTCATCATCTTATATTGATCTTGCAGTTCTTTCTTTTTTTCACTGGGCATGTTCATTTTGGCCTCCTTCCTTCCTAATCTCTCTATTTGTTAATATACAGCTCGGCTTTTTCGCCAACTTTTAACGGGATATCCTCGGGCAGGCGTATTTTTATTTTCACGCTGTCCTTGTTCTTATTGGCGGCAGTTTGCATATCTTTGGGGGTATACTGGGCTTTCATATCAATATAGCATACTGCACCCCGATATTGCTTTTCTCCCTTTTTAATGACCACTTCCTGCTCGTAGTCAACCAGGTGCAAATAATCCTCAGGCAGATAAGCTACTAAATATTTACCAGTACTTGAGGCTATATCTACCAGATTAAATCCCGGTGATACCATGTTTCCGGGCAGATAGTTTTTACTTATAACCGTACCGCTGCTAGTTGCCACTATTTTATATTTGCCCAGATTATCTTTTATCTGACCAATCTGGCTCTCTGTCTGTTTAATATCCGCCTGAGCCGCAGTTATCTTTTCCTTATCTATACCTTTTTCCAGCAGTGATAATCTTTGCCGGGCATTATCCAGTTGCGTCTGTTTAACCGTAACATCAATAGTGGCCAAATCCAGCTGATATTTGGCTTCATCACGGGCTGATTGCGATGTCCCGCCTGCTTCAAACAGGTTTTGGGTTCGGTCGTAGGCCTTTTGTGCTCGTTCATGAAGTATTTGTGAGCTTTCCAGGGCCTGTTGCGCGAGAGTTACATTATTCTGAGCCTGTCTAATTTCTTCCGGGTCAAAGCCTTTTTGCAGTTCAGACAGAGCCGCCTGTTTTTTAGTCAGCATGGTCTCCATCTGTTCCAACGAATATTGGGCATCCCGATTATCAATTTCGGCAATAAGCTCTCCGGCCTTTATTTCCTGTCCCAATTCCACCGGCATCAACGTGATTTTCCCGGCTACCTCGCTATAATGGGAATAGATTTGGGTTTCAACCACCCCATCCAGAACCAGGCGGGACGGTGATGAATTACAGCCACCGATGAATACTATCAGCAGCATTAAAGCTAATGGCCGGAATATAGCTTTCATTTTTTAATCCTCCTCGTAATTTAAATGCGCCGGTATTTCTTTAACAGACGGGTATTGGCCGTAATAAACAATACCGAAAACCCCAGCAATACCGATAAATCAACTATAATTGTCGATATACCGTTTCCCTTTATCATAACCTGGGTAAGAGCATCCGCAATATAATACAGCGGTACTGTTTTTTCAATAACTGCCAGCCAGTCCGGCAAATTAAACAATCCGGAAAAAAACAACTGCGGAATAATAACTACCGGAATCATTTGCATCATCTGAAATTCACTGTTGGCAGCAGTAGAAGCCAGAATACCCATCGTCAAGGCTACCATGGCGGAAAGCAGCGTAATCAACAGCACCAGGGCGAACGATCCTATCATTACTACATCCAGAACATAAACGCAATACCAGGAAATTAAAAATGATTGCATTACGGTCACCAGGCCAAAGCCCAGAATATATCCAACTACAATTTCCCAGCGTTTTATCGG
>JAAYBS010000056.1 GCA_012718855.1 Syntrophomonadaceae bacterium | reverse complement strand
TGCGTATGGGAATAGATTTAATTATTCTAACCAGAGCCAAAGCAACAAAAATACCAACTCCCAATGCGATAGAAATAATCAGGGTACTTTTACTTATCGTTCCTCCGGTTACCATATCAAATTGCGTAGCTAGAACTCGCACATCCGGTTCTGCTACAGTTACAACAAATCCAACCAAAAATCCGCATAGTATTATTATCCAAAGATTACCGAACAGGGTAATTTTAGTGCCAATATCTTCTCCTATAGCGAGTAAGCCTAAATGAATCCCTAATAAAAATATTATTAGACCTGTGCTTATTAAAATCATACCAATTGTAAACTGAATAACATCATCTATGGGGAGAGAGAGGACTGAAAATTGCAAAATATATATAATTAATATAATTGGTAAAACAGCATATATGACTTCTAATACCGTTCGTTTTATTGACTCCATCAAAGACTCCAATCTATACAGTTATAAGCTATTTTCACCAGCATAACTACATCCTAGCATAAGCACTACATCAAGTAAAGAGAGGCTATTACTGGGCAGGGCGACATGAGGAGCCCGTTTTGAAACTATTTTAAAAATGCTGTACGGAATGATATCATTAAAGAATTGTTAACCATATGGGATAATTGATTCGAAAAATTGCTAAATTTATTGGACATAAATCAGAAGCAAAAAGAACGTCAGACTGCTTCCATCAATAAAGAAGAACCATGCATTTGATTATTAAAGCATGGTTCTTCTTTATTTTTGATTGTATAACCAAATTACATGGGGGACGATATTTCAGGAGGTTCTATATAATCTTTATTACGCAGTACAAAAACAATTATTGGTCCGGGTATGAGGAACAAAATAGAAACTACCGTCAGAATTATAGGGGTGGAATCGGTAGTATAACGAGAAAACAGGAAATAAAGAGCCCCGCCCATCAAAACAGCGGTGGCCAGGGAGAAAATAATTCCCAGGAGAGGTATTAATGATAAGACCCACAGACCTACGGCGCCGGCCAGCAGATAAAGACCAGGCTGGTCAACATTATAATTAGCAATTTTCACCGGACCGATTAGTTCACCCATAGTATAAAGCTGTGCAACTGGAATAAAAGCCAACCATGGATTTTCAAGGTTGCGTCTTTTAGCCATGGTATACAGGCCAAAACTGAATAAAAGATAAAGAACAATACCAACCAGAACAAATAAAAATGATAGACCTGCTAGAAATGCTAATCCCATGGCATCTCCCGGGCCTGGTCCATAACCGGGTGTTGGACTCAAAAAAATCGCCTCCTTTAAATTTGTTAATATTTCTTTCTATATATATGCGATATTTTCCTTTATTGGCTATATATGATGGCTGGAAATTATTATGTGCTTGCCAGTTAACCGTTACAGGTGGTATTCTGTAGATGTAGTAAGGTAGGGCAAGATCTTGGTAAAAAAATTGTAGGACGGAAGTATGGTGGGAAAATATAAACCGTGGGTAAACCATTGGTGATATTTCGCCATGGTTTTTTTGTTTTTCTCACCTCAATCATGAGAGAGGAGATTATTGGTATGATTATCGTAATGGAAGCTTTTACTGAACAGGACCAGATTAATATGGTCAGTGAAAAATTAAAGGAGAAAGGTTTTCAGGTTCATCTGTCTCAGGGAGTGGAACGTACAATCATAGGTGCAATAGGGGAAAAGACTCCCGAAGTGATGGAATTGTTTGAAACCCTGCCGGGGGTGGAAAAGGTAGTTCCAATATTACAACCCTTTAAACTGGCCTCCAAAACATTTCAGCCTCAGCAAAGTGAAGTGCAGGTTGGTACTCAGGTAATTGGTCAGGGGCAAATACAAATAATTGCCGGTCCCTGTGCAGTGGAAAGTCGTGATAAATACCTGGAAATAGCTCAGGCTGTTAAAGAAACCGGAGCTACAATGCTAAGAGGTGGTGCTTTTAAACCTCGCACCTCCCCATATTCTTTTCAGGGTTTGGAAAAAGAGGGCCTGGAGATTTTAGCAGAGGCTCGGGAATTAACCGGCCTGCCGGTTGTTACTGAAATAGTTGACCCACGCATGGTGGATGAAGTTGCCCAATATGTAGATATGCTACAGGTAGGGGCTCGTAACATGCAGAATTTCTTTCTGCTTAGAGAATTAGGGAAAATAAATAAGCCGGTGCTGTTAAAGCGGGGGCCTTCGGCTACAATAGAAGAATGGATTATGGCGGCTGAATACATTATTTCCGGTGGGAACAAACAGGTTATAATGTGTGAACGGGGGATTCGCAGTTTTGAAACCTACACGCGTAATACCCTGGATTTAAGTGCAGTGCCATTAATAAAACAATTAACCCATTTACCGATTATTGTAGACCCAAGTCACGGAACCGGTAAATGGAAATTGGTAGGGCCTATGGCTATGGCAGCAATTGGTGCCGGCGCTGACGGCATTATGGTGGAAGTCCATCAGAATCCCAGTGAAGCCTTGTCAGATGGACCTCAATCACTAACACCCGAGAATTTTGCCCGTCTGGTTACCCGGGTTAAAAAAATGTCTGAGGCTCTGCAAGATAATTAATGAGGGATACTATGAAAACGGATGTTACAATTATAGGCCTTGGTCTTATTGGTGCTTCGTTGGGTCTGGCTTTTAAAAATGCTAATCTGAACGGGACCATAATTGGCGTAGATAATGATCAGCAGGTAGTTGAAAAAGCTATTGCGATTGGAGCTATAGATCGGGGGGACTCTTTAAAATCAGCAGTTGTGGCAGCGGATATAATTATTATTTGTACGCCGTTGGCCGCTTTTCCGGAGATACTGGCAAAAATAAAACCGGTGATAAAATCAGGCAGTATTGTAACTGATGTAGGCAGTACCAAAGCAGAAGTGATGCGACTATTTGAGCAGCTTCCATCCGGGGTATGGGCTATAGGCGGACACCCAATGGCCGGAGCAGAGTTAAAAGGCATCCGTGGCGCTGACAGCTACCTGTTTGAAAATGCGGTTTATGTATTAACACCCGGACAGGATACGCCAGAACATATAGTTAAAAGGTTAAGTCAGCTATTAACCATGACCGGAGCAAGAATACAAATATTGGATGCCGCTCTGCATGACCAATTGGTTGCCACAGTAAGTCATGTACCACATTTGGCAGCGGTTGCCCTTGTAAATTCCACTGAAGGCAATCCTGATACCCTTAGATTAGCTGCGGGCGGATTTAGAGATACTACTCGTATAGCTTCATCCAATCCGGATTTGTGGATAGATATACTGCAATCGAACCGGCAAAGCATAATAGCGGGTTTGGAAACATTAACCAAACTGCTGACTGATTTGACCCGACAACTGGCCAGTGGTGAAGATAAAAAACTATTGGAGGGGTTATACCGGGCTCGGGATATCAGAGAAATGATACCCCAGGTTAAAAAAGGATTATTACCTGGTTTTGTGGATGTAATTTGTATTGTACCTGATCGACCGGGAATAATAGGAGAGCTGGGTAGAATTTTAGGCGAAGACCATATAAACATAGTTGATATTGAGATTCTAAGGGTCCGTGAAGGTGATGGGGGAACCATTCGTCTGGGCGTTCCTAACCTGGCAGATGGAATCAGAGCAGTTGAAGCTCTGCAGAATTATGAAATTAAAGCCTGGGTGAGATAGGAGAGGAACATGCAAGAAAAAATTAATCCTGTAAAAGCTTTACGCGGTGATATTGAAGTAAGTGCAGATAAATCTATTTCTCATCGATCTGCGATTTTTGCTGCTTTAGCCCAGGGTGAAAGCCGAATTAAAAATTATCTGCTGGCTGAAGATACCCTTTCTACCTGCCATTGTATAGAGCAGTTGGGGGTAAAGATTGTACAGGATAAAAATAACTTTATAATAAATAGTCCGGGAATAGAAGGCTTAATTGAACCAGCTGCAGTTCTTGATTGTGGAAATTCAGGCACTACTATGCGCTTAATGTCCGGTTTGCTGGCGGGAAGACCATTTTATTCGGTTTTAAGTGGAGACGAATCGTTAAGTAATCGCCCCATGCGCCGTATAGTTGAACCGTTATCTTCTATGGGAGCCCATATCTGGGGGCGTGAGAATAATAGCAAACCCCCACTGGCTATTCAGGGCAGTAAGTTGCAGGGTGGTATGTTCAACATGTCAGTAGCCAGCGCTCAGGTAAAGTCAGCCTTATTATTGGCGGGTTTGCAGGCGGATAATTCTACTGTAATAATTGAACCGCATCGTTCCCGTGATCACAGTGAACGTATGTTACAAGCTATGGGTGCTGATCTCAGTATAGAAGATAATAAGATTACTCTAAGCCCAGGTAAACCATTATCTGTATGTGACTGGACGATACCAGGTGATATTTCTTCCGCAGCTTTTTTTCTGGTAGCAGCCACCATAGTTCCAAATTCAGAGTTGAGAATTCGTCAGGTAGGTATAAACCCAACCCGTACGGGTATTATTCAGGTACTTATGAAGATGGGTGCCAATATAAAGATTGAAAATAGTACCATTATTGCTGGAGAACCGGTTGCTGATTTAATAATTAAAAGTGCGCCATTAAAAGCAATAACCGTAAATAAAGAAATGATCCCGGAAATGATTGATGAAATACCGGTTTTGGCAGTAGCTATGGCTGTGGCCAAGGGTGAATCAATAGTTCAGGGGGCCAATGAACTAAGAGTGAAAGAAACTGATCGCATTAAAGCCATATCTACAGAATTAAGAAAAATGGGAGTAGATATTACCGAGCTGGAAGATGGATTTGTAGTAAAGGGGAATCCAGAGGGGCTAAAATCTGCTCAGGTATTCTCATATGGAGATCATCGTATTGCCATGAGTTTAGCGATAGCTGCCCTGGTAGCCGATAAAACTACGGAAATATTGTCATCGGAAGCTGTAAATATATCTTTTCCAGAGTTTTGGTGTATTATGGAAAGAATTATTGCATAGTATGATATCAACCCGAAAACAATTTTTTAATAGCCCTTCCCAGCGGGAAGGGCTATTAATTTCGGATGACTATTAAAGGTGAAAATGTTTCCCCGCCGGAAGCAATATGATAAAATATATAGGAAATTAGCTGGGTGGTACAAAATGAAAATTGCTATAGATGGACCGGCTGGAGCTGGAAAAAGTACTCTAGCCAGACGTTTGGCCGAGAAACTTAATTATATTTATATTGATACCGGAGCTATGTACCGGGCTTTAACCTGGGAAGCTCTGCGTAAAGAGATTAACATAAATAATGCTACAATAATGGCCGAGCTTGCTCGCACTACTGACATTCACTTCATGATTAATTCATCACAAAGAGTAATATGCAACGGAATAGATATAACCGAGCAAATTCGTACTCCGGAAGTAACCCTGGCAGTATCACAAGTAGCTGCCCATAGAGAAGTACGGGAGTTAATGGTAAGTAAACAGCAGCAAATGGCACAGGCAGTATCAGTAGTAATGGATGGCCGTGATATTGGCGAGTGCGTGATGCCTGATGCTGACTACAAATTTTATATTACTGCCAGTATTAAAGAAAGAACCCGCAGAAGAGCAGCAGAATTGAAAGCCAATGGTTATGAGGCAAGTGAACAAAACATAAGCAAAGAAATCCAGGATAGAGATTATAATGACACCCATCGTACAACCGGCGCATTAAAAGTCCTGAAAGATTCCATTATAATTGATACCAGCAACCTCACTATAGATGAAGCATTGAATACTCTTCTGGAAATTATCGAAAGGTGAAATTATGTTCTATAGAATAATGCGCGCTTTGGTACGAGTAATATTTTTGGTGTTGGGCATGAAGTCAGAAGGGTTGGACAACATACCAAATGAGGGAGCAGTTATAATCGCAGCCAATCATGTCAGCATTTGGGATCCGATAGTAATTGGCGCAGCTTTAGAGCGTCCGATTAATTTTATGGCCAAAGCGGAATTATTCAGGAATTCCCTGTTCTCGTTTATATTTCGAAACTTAAACGCTTTTCCGGTAAAAAGGGGATCTGCTGATCGGACTGCGCTTAGAAACTCCTTGGAGCTTTTACAAAATGGCCAGGTATTGGGGATATTTCCTGAAGGCACCAGGAACACAGACGGAATGGCCAAAGTACAGAATGGCGTAGCTATGATTGCTCTAAAATCGGGTGCTCCAATAGTTCCTGTTGCCTGTATCGGCACCCAGTATAATATTCCCTTTGGTTGGTTCAGACCTTTCATTGTAAGAATAGGAAGACCAATATATATGGACAAATATGCCGGTAAAAAAGTTAATTCAGCCACTTTAGACCAGGTAAGTGATGACATCATGAAGGAAATTGATCGTCTTTTGTGTAAATAAAGAAGGATTTATTAATACTAATACGAAATATATATAATTTTGTGGAGGGTTAACCTTTGCGTATAATTTTAGCCCGGCAGGCAGGTTTTTGTGCCGGAGTTAAACGGGCCATTGATATTGCTGAGGAGTGCTGTGACCAGGAGTATAGTTTCTATTCTCTGGGACCGTTGGTTAACAACGATGAAGTGGTTAGACGATTGGAAAGCAGGGGGATTATTCCTATTGAGACTCTGGAACAGGTAAATCCACCTAATCGTCTAATTATTCGTTCCCACGGAGCTTCCCGTGGTCTGCTGCTCGAGGCCCAATCCAAAGGAATAGAAATTATTGATGCTACCTGTCCGCTGGTTAAACAAGTCCATGAACTGGTCGCGTCGCTTCGAGGTGAAGGTTATGATATTGTAATATTTGGCGATATTAATCATCCGGAAGTACAGGGTATATTAGGATGGTGTGATAATAAAGCATTAGTAATTAATGATGTAAATCAGGTATCACAAATTAAACCGGGACAAAAAATAGCAATAGTATCACAAACCACGAAAGATGAAAATAAATTCTATGACCTGGTTGAAGCAATTAACCTCAAAATAGGGGAAGTAAAAGTTTATAATACCATTTGTGCTGCTACTAAAAAGCGGCAACAAGCTGCCCGTGAGTTAGCTCAGGAAGTTGAGCTTATACTGGTAATAGGTGACAGGAAAAGTTCTAATACAACTACTCTTTTACGGGAGTGCCAAAACACCGGGGTAAAATCATATCAGGTACAAAATGCTGAAGAAATTGAGCCTGATTGGTTTGAGGGAGTTTCAACGGTAGGAATTACTGCCGGGGCTTCAACTCCGGATTGGATAATTAAGGAGGTAATGGATAGGATGACATTGTTGGAAGAAAATGACAAACAGGAAACTAATGGAGAAATCACTAACGAGGAATCATTTGCCCATATGGAGGCTGAAATGGCTGATTTCACTACTCCTTCCCGAGGAGATATTATAAATGGAAAGGTTATTGAAGTCCGGGATGATGAAGTTATGGTAGATGTAGGCGGGAAATCAGAAGGAATTATTCCTAGGCGGGAACTAGCAGTTCAAGATGTTGAATCTGCCCGCGACCTTGTAGCAGTAGGAGATGAAATTGAAGTAATGGTTCTGAAATGGGATGATGACGGAACTATTCTCTTGTCCAAAAAGAAAGTCGACTCACAAAAAGTAATGGATAGCCTGGAAAAGGCTTTTGAATCCGGAGAAGTAGTTGAAGGCACAGTAACCGGCAGTGTCAAGGGTGGGTTATTGGTAGATGTTGGCGTAGTAGCCTTTTTACCAGCCTCTCATGTTGAAGATGGTTATGTCAAAAATTTGGATGACTATATTGGCAACATTTATCGTTTTAAGATTATTGAGTTCAATCGTAACAAAAGGCGGGGTTCCCAGGTGGTATTATCCCGTAAAGAACTGGTAGCGGGAGAAAAAGCCAAATTAAAAGAAGCCTTCTGGCAGAATATCGAAGAAGGACAGACTAAAAAAGGTAAAGTTAAGAGAATAGTTGATTATGGAGTGTTCATTGATCTGGGTGGATATGAAGGCTTATTGCATGTTTCTGAGCTGGATCATCACAGAATTGATCATCCCTCCAATGTGGTAAGCGAGGGAGAGGAAATTGATGTATTTATTCTGGCTCTGGACAGAGAGAAAGAGAGAGTTTCATTAAGCCGTAAACAGTTAATTAAGAGCCCCTGGCAAATTGTTCTGGAAAAGTATAATGAAGGCGATATAATTGAGGGTAAAGTAGTTCGTTTAGCACCCTTTGGCGCTTTTGTGGAAATTGAACCTGGAGTAGATGGATTGGTTCATATTTCTCATCTAGCTAATTACCGGGTAGAAAAACCCGAGGATATTGTTCAGCCTGGTCAAACGATTAATGTAAAAATATTAAGCATTGATGCTGAGCAAAAGAGAATTGGTTTGTCGATCAGAGAAGTTGCCGCAGATACTGAACGCAGCGAGGTAGAAGAATATCTGGACAACCAGGAATAGATTGCTATTGAGGTGATCCATAGTGCCAATTTTTGAATTCGAGTGTAAAGACTGTGGCCAGAAGTTTGATTTAATGATATCCAATGCCGACAAAGATAAAGTTAAATGTCCGCAATGCGGCACTGGTAACATAAAACAATTAATATCGCTGTTCAATAGCAGCGGCGGGGGAAGCAAATATTCCAATTTGCCGCCTGGTTGTGCCGGATGTGCACAACAGGGAGGCTGAGGGGCTGGATTTTAAGCTGCCGGGAGGCAGCTTTTTCCTTAGGTTATTAAAGGGTATTGTCAACTTAACTAAATTTGAAGGGTGCAGCCATTATGAAGGCCAGTGGAGCAATTCTAGCCGGGGGCAAAAGTTCCCGTATGAAGTTCAATAAAGCATTTGCCCAAATTGACCAGCAAATGTCAATTGAAATAATTATACATAAATTTAAGTCAATATTTTCGGAGACTATTATTATCAGCAACGAACCGGAACTTTTTCAGGGTTTTAATTTACCTGTATTTACTGACGTTTATCCCCGCCTGGGACCAGTTAGTGGAATACATGCAGCGTTATACTATGCTAATTATGAACCGGTCTTTATTTTAGGATGTGACATGCCGTTTTTAAGTACCCAACTTATCGAAAATATGATTTCCAGAATTGATAACTACCATTCTGTGGTTCCTTCAATAGACGGGTTTCTGCAGGCAACGGCAGCAGTATACAGTAAAACCAGCCTTCCCATATTTGAAGGTTGTTTAAAAACCCAAAAACTTAAACTAACCCGTATCCTGAAAGAAGAACTGAATTCCCTGGTTTTAAATGAAGATAATATGCGCCCATTCGGGGAAATAAGTGACATGTTCTTTAACCTTAATGATAATGAGACTTTGGAACAGGCAAGAAAGATAGCAGGGAGGTTAAGACAATCAGGACTAATCGTAAGGCCGAACATATCAGAATAGCCAGTAGTCTTCAGGACGGTCCGGCTAATACCGGTTTTGCTGATTTGCATCTTATTAATCAATCAGTTCCCGACCATGACTTTGAAGATATTAATCTGCAAGTTGATTTTCTGGGCAAACAATTGGAATATCCAATAATTATAAATGCTCTGACCGGAGGTACTTCTCAGGCGCAAAGAATTAACCGGGTACTGGCACATATGTCCGCAGCCTATGGAATAGCTATGGCAGTTGGTTCTCAAACAGTTGCATTCGAAGACCCGGGTTTAAGGGATACCTTTACTATAGTAAGGGAGGAAAATCCCGACGGAGTAATATTGGCTAATGTAAGTGCTTTAAGTACAGTAGAAGATGCCTTAAATGCTATTGACATGATTAGGGCAGACGGATTACAACTGCACTTTAATATACCTCAGGAATTGGCTATGACCGAAGGGGACCGCCAATTTAAAACTATGCTCACTAATGTAAAGGAGATTATAGAGGAATCTCCGGTACCAGTTATAGCTAAAGAAGTAGGCTTCGGATTAGCCAGAGAAGCAGTATTGCCGTTATTTAATGCTGGTATAAGAATATTTGACGTTGGGGGTAAAGGCGGGACTAATTTTCTGGCTATTGAAGATCAGCGCAATGGTAAATTCGGGCATGAGATTGATGAATGGGGCATCCCTACCGCAGTAAGTCTGGCAGAAATTCATAATCTGGATTTACCGATTAAGATTATTGCTTCCGGAGGAGTCAGGACTGCTCTGGATGGGGCTAAGTCATTGGCCATGGGGGCAGAATTGATTGGAATGGCTGGTCAGTTATTGCGTATACTGTTGCATGATGGTGCAGTGGAGTTGGACCGGTTTATGGAAGACTTTCTTTATCGACTAAAAGCCGTATTTCTAATGACTGGTGCAGCTAACCCGGCAACAATTCAGAGCAAACCGGTTATTATTCTGGGTGAAACGGCTGAATGGTTAAAAGCTCGTGGAATTGACCCCTTGCGCTGGGCTCGTAATTAGTAAACATATAAAAAGGCCATGACTTGCAGCCATGGCCTTAAAATTTATAAATGAATTAATTTAGAATATCATCAATATTTCCCAACAACTCTTCTATATCCTCAACGGTGCAATCTGCCATATGGGCTATGCGGAAAGTTTTATCCTTCATTTTCCCGTAACCATTGGAGATTTGGAAACCTCTTTGTCCCAGGGCACTGTTTAAAGTAGCTACATCAATATCCCGGGTATTTTTTATAGTAGTCAGAGTATTGGACAGATACTTTTCATCAGCAAACAGGGCAAAACTATTTCTGGCCCAGTTTCTGACCTTCTCGGCCATTTCTATGTGACGGGCAAAGCGATTATCCAGACCCTCCTCAAAGATGCGCTCCAGCTGATAATCCAGAGCAAACATATGTGACAGGGACGGGGTGGAAGGATACTGATAATCCTTTTTCTCAATATAATCATACAGAGCCAGCAAATCCAGATAATAACCCCGATAGGGCACTTCTTTGGCTCTGTCTATCGCCTTACGGGAAAAAGAACAAATAGCCATTCCCGGGGGGAGTCCCAGGGCTTTTTGGGTTGAAGTTATACAGATATCAACTCCCAGACGGTCAACCTCAATTTTACTGCCACCCATGGAACTAACTGCATCCAGGCAAAAAACCACCTCAGGATACTTTTTTACCGTGGCAGCAATCTCATCCATAGGATTCATCAGACCGGTTGAAGTTTCGTTATGGGTTACCGTAATCAGGTCATATTTGCCGGTGGAAAGTACTTCATCAACTAATGTTCCGCTAGTAGGTTTTCCCCATTCAACTTCAAATAAATCTGCGGGTACATTATTAGCTTCAGCCATTTCAAACCACCGTTTACCAAAAGCCCCCACACTAAAGCAGGCTGCCCGCTTTGCAGTACATGATCTGACCGCACCTTCCATTAATCCGCTTCCGGAACTGGTAGATAAAAGAATCGGCTGTTCAGTATAGAACAATTGCTGCAACTTTTGAGTAATTCGGCGTTGTAGTGCTGAGGCATCCTTACCGCGATGTCCAATCATAGGTGTGGACATTTTAGCCAAAACATCCGGTAAAACCTCTACCGGACCGGGAATAAACAACTTCTTATGCACTGCTGACCCTCCATAATATTCAAATTAAAAATTACTTCTTATTATTCTAACAATCTATCCTAACTGCTACAAGCACCAGTCCCGCGGGCAACTAAAATTTCCTTGGATAAGCAGTTGTGTTTCTGCCATGCTCCGTTGTCAGCTCAAAATATTTATTTTCCCCAAACCAACTAATGGAGTTGTCAGGTAAAGTCAGGTTCAATTTATGGCAATGGAGATCATCGACAAGTTAGGAGTAGCGGAAACCTTTTAGTTTCTGCACGGAAGCAAAGCTTCCGCCATTGCTTTAACGTTTACCTAATCATCAGATGCGATAAAAGCCCCATTGTTTCCAGGCCCAATTAGTATACTGTTTACCTAGAAACAAAGCATGACCACAGCAATAGAAACTGTAACGGCCCTCCACAACGGCCAGATAACTATTGTCTGTTGAGTCTCTTTGTACAGAAAAACTGCGGATAGGTTTATCCAGAGCAGATGAGCACCAGCGTGGTATCAGCTTATTTTTGCTTATCTGATATAAAAATAAATGACAACTGTATTTATTATCTTCTTTTTGACTGTTCCACATCGGCTTATGGCGGCCGAAACTGCCGGGTTTCCATAATACCATAACCAACTCCGGTTTATTATCTCCAGTAAGATCATCCACAACAAAAGATTGAATATTCCACTCCGGCGGGGAACTCCATACTAGACCATCCGGTTGGGTTATAGTAAGCTTTCCCCCGGTGAGATGGTATTTCTCCATAATACCATCATTATTTAGATCATAACTTAACTGCTGTTCCAGCGCGTCTGAAAAAAATAGCCGCACCAGCAGCAGTATTAATACTACTGCCAGTACGGCAACGAATTTTTTCCTCAACGGCATCATTTAATTAAAACTCCTGGGGTATATTTATGGAGGCAGTTCCCTTTATGCGATAATTTGTGGTCCATTGCGGAAGAGCCGGGGCCTTATCACTATATATCATCTCCTGCCACTTCCGGTCAGTTAGCCGGTCCGTAGCTGCCCAGGGGAATTCATAATAGGAATATACTCCACCTTTGGCTATACGCAATGTCCCATCAATCGGTACTACCACATAAATATTATCTACATAACCAGTACCAACTTCCAAAACTTCCGCTGGAGGATTAGTGGCTACGTCAGCAATCAGCATAGCCGGAAAATCGGAAATTTGCGAACGGCTTTGCAGGCCATCTCCCCGGTGAACCTCAAACCAGAAGTGTTCCAGCTGTCCGCCAAAAGTACGAATAAGTTCATATTCCTCCTCTGTCAAAGGTTCTTCAGCCAATTCTTTTTCAGAAATTACCTTCAACTGCAATACCAGCTCAAAAAGCTGGTCCATGTTCTGAATGTCCTTTTGGTCGATTAAACCGCGCATTTTTAGTCCATCGCGGGTCATGGCAGTAAGGGAAGCCAACCGGGCATACAGATGAGGATTAGGTTCTACATAACCCCGGTCATCAATTTCATCCATACCGCCGCCGCCCATTTCGGCATAATTTTGTTTGGTATAAAGGATAGTATCGTGTTTTAACTCTGCCCAGCTGCCCAGGAAAGTTGCCAGTTCTTTATGTTTCCAGGCCTCATTAAGCATAAAGGAAGGATAACCAGCCGGTTTATCAATAGTAAGTGGCAGCAAAGTATATAACCATGACCAGTATAGGTTTTGATGCCACTCATCAGTAAGTCTGGCAATATAATTTTGCATTTTTGACATATTGGCAGCATAATTTTTAAATTCAAATGCTCCTTGTTCTTTTAAAATTGTTTCAGCGGTTCCAGACCCCATGGCAGCGGGGACATCCAGGCCGCTGGGCAACATACGCCGTTCACCGGCCGGGTTTTCCAGTACCTCACGATAAATTAAATGCTGGAAAATCTCCGCATCCAGTGTATATCTTTGTCCCATAAATCGAAAACCGGCTATTTCCTTATCCCGATTCGGCTGAATAGAAGCATCAAAAATGGGAATGGAATTAATAACCGGCGGCTCTAAATCCTTGGCCAACTGACGAAACTTATCAAAACCATTATTATCTGTGGCTATTTTTTTGGCAGTTAAATTATTACCATAAGCCTGTTTTAATAATTCGGCATACTGGTTATAACCAATATCATCACTCTTGCCTACCATAAAACTAGTGGTAGAGTATATCTTTTCCCATTCCCAGGTGCCAACACCGTTCTGTAGAGCCAGAGTCATGAGGATAGCTGAACGGGTTTCATCAGCATCTTTTAAACGGAAGGTAATGCGTCCGTACCACATCATACTTTGAAAATACTGCTTTAGTTCATCAGTTTTAGCATAATGACCTCGGGGAATATACTGGGTATAATCTTCCTTCAAACCTTCTATTACATCCGGTTTGGTTCCCATGGTCATTACTGGTGATAATTCAAGGGAATTATGGTTTTTAATCAAACTAATTTCCTTATTTACCTCGGCCTTAACTGCAGAGGGAACCTTGGTATCGGGACTTAACAGTACACTGCCTACAGTAAAAAAAGCCAGATTCCGACGGGCGGCATTTTCCCACTCAGTGCCCTTTAATTCCTGGTAATCCTTTTCCGCCTGCTTTAAAAGAATAAGATTTAATTTCTTTAATTCCGGTATCAGGGCTTGCTGTTCAACATTTTGCAACAAATGAGAATAAAAAAGATGGTAATTGTGAACCACCGCATCGGTAGTAATGAAATTAGGTACACTGTCATAACGGTTTATTTCATAAGTCATAAAAAATTCATGGCCCATAGCAGGAATTACTACGAAACCGTTTTTGGCTAACGACTCGCGAGCATTATCTGAAAAATTAAATCTTTCAGCATTAAACACATTGGATAAATCAGGTGCTACGTGGTAGGGCTTGACTTTGGCAGTATCCTGTACCGGTATTTTCTTATAAGGTGCAAATTCCTGAGCTAAAGCAATTGAGCTGGAATCAGGGTCCAGTCCACCAATTGACCCCGAATTGCAGCCTGCCATCATTAACATCATTAGGATCAATAAACCGCACAACAATTGCCGGTTAACCGGGCTATGTTTCATAATCTTACCCCCATCCCAATTATTTATTATATCTGATACGATTAATTTATCATATAACTTACATAGATATGGAAATTTGAAAAACAGGCGGGAGATAATATTATATTTGCTTTTTTCTTAAGAGTGAAAAAGCTATCTATTTTCCAGTCCCCTGGCGACCAAAACCTTCACCCAGCTTTATAGAGTGTAATTGACCACCACTGGCCCAGTTATCACGGGTATATTCATCAATTACCACTGTTACCCACTCAGGTTCAACCTCCAAAATTCTAGCTGTTTCTCTGGTCAAAACGGTTACCAGTTCCTGTTTCTTTTCCTGACTGCGGCCGGCAATCATTTTAACATTTATGATAGGCATAACAACTCTCCTTAATTTTATTTTGGGTTGAATATTCCCCCAATATTAGGCCCAGAGCAAGGTGAGTAAAGCAGCCACCGAAGTAAAGACAATGGAAATAGCCACTGCCACCCGTATGACCTTGGATTCAATTCCCATAGCATCAATTGTAGCAGCTGCATTCTGCAGTTTAGCCGGTGATATAACACTGGCCAGGCCGCCGGCAATAGCACATCCGGCAGTTATTACCAAAGGGTTAAAGTTAAGTAGATCTGAAGTAATCATATTGTATTTGGTAAACAGGGCAATAGTGGAAGCTTCCGAACCGGAAACAAACCCACCCAGCAAACCCAGGTAAGCGGCTGCAACCGGGTATAAACCGTTAAAAAAGTCAGCTGAACCTACTGCCAGCACTGAGATCATATTATAGTCGGGGTTAAGCAAGGCCCAGGTACCTCCCTGTGGAGCATAACCGGAGTACATCATAATATAAGCAATAGAAAAGAAAATTGCTGCTGAAAAGACCGGCCGCGGTGCACGTTTTAACCACTTCCTGCCAATATCTTTCCATTGTTCACGGGTCGGCTTGATAAATGGTACTGCCAGTAAAGTGCTTATAATTACCCAGGTATAGGCATTCCAGAGCATGCGGGTGTTAATCGGTTTAGCACCGGGAATAATCTCCAGCGACATGGACAATTCTTTGAATAAATAATTATGCAGTGCCGGCCAGAAATTAATAATCAGACAGCAGGAAATCAGAATAATCCAGGGCGATAAAGCCTTTAACAATGGCATGGACTGTTCAGCTTTTAAATCTTCCGGGGTAAGAACCGAACGATCCAGGACTGGCAACCCCTGAACCTTTAAAAACAACACCATCATTAAAATGGTAGCCATTCCACTTAAAACTCCAGTCAAAACAATCCCATTTCCTATATGGGCAATAGCTATGGCCGTCATCCCCATAGTCAATCCTGCCAGCAAACACGGCCAGAAACCTTCCCGTATCTTTGACCAACCACCAACTATGTATAGCATACCAAAGCCGATCATAGTAGAAATTACCGGCATATATTGAGAAAATACCAGAGCAGCTTGATTTAAGGTGGTACCTGACATATCAGTATAAACTACCAGGGCAGCTCCCAGCATAGCATAGGTACACAGAGCATCAAAACCCAGGGCCGGCAAGGCAACTGCAACAAAAGTAGAATATCCCAGGGCCAGCATAATCGGGGGCAAAATCGAAACCGGGGTAGCTCCAACTGATACCAGCAGGGTGCCGATACCCATGTTAATAATCATAATCTGCACCGTCTGGTTTTGACTGGCTACGGTTTTAACAAAAACTACGATACGTTTTAATGCACCGGTACATTCCAGAAAAGTAATCTGGAATATTGAAGTTAAAACCATCAGGGAAATCGGAAACGAAGCCACTAATCCTGCCAGTGAGGCAGTTAACCCTACCTGTAAAGAGGTATGAAAGAAAAGACAGGCAATACCAATGGTGAAAACCCATCCTGCCAAACCACTCAGGTCAGCAGGCCATTTGACTTTAATAAGTAAAATCAATACAACAACAACTGGTACGAGCGTTAAGAAAATATTCAACTCATAAACCTTCTTCCTGTACTACATTGGCTCAATTATCTGTTCCTCAATATCCTACCGTTCCACCTTGCTATCCGACCTGGTTAGCGTAGAAAATCAGATCAAAACTATTTTAACATAGAAGATGAGATTTTCGGGGATAAAATATTTTCTTTTTTTAAACATTCTCTTTCTCAGTTACCCTGATGCGTTCGCAGCCAGGTTTACAATCCGAACAGTCCTCATCTTCGCAGGGCTCAGCATGGACCAGTACATGTACCATAGGCAGACGGTCCTCAATTTCCTGTTCAATACGATCGCAAAGGTCATGAACCTCGGCGATGGTCATATCCCGCTGAACTACCAGATGCATGTCAACATAGCGCTCAGCTCCGGCTTTACGGGTTCTGAGCTGATGAAAACCGACAATTCCTTCAGTATTTATCAGTTGCAGGGCATTTTCTATTTCCGCTTCTTCTTCAGGTGGCAGGGCCACATCCAGCAAGGGTACGAGCGCCTTAATAGTAAGTTCATAGGCAGTTTTAATTATTAACAGTGCAACCGCAATTGCAATTAAAGGGTCGAGGATTTGGATGTCAGTAATGGATAAAAGTAGCAACCCGAACAGAACTCCAACCGAAGTATATACATCAGTGCGCAGATGCAGAGCATCGGCCTCTAGGGCTACCGAATCGGTTTTACGGGCAGTTTTCATTAATATTCCGGATATAATCCAGTTTACTAATGAGGCAAAAGCCATAACCCCGATGCCAAAACCAATGGTTTCAACTCCTGCACCTTCCACTATTTTTTTATAGGCTTCAATTATAATCCAAATAGCAGCCACAAATATTAACAGAGCTTCAATGGTCCCGGACACATTTTCAAATTTACCGTGTCCATAACGGTGTCTGCTATCCGGAGGACGGCTGGAAATTTTTACAGCCGTAAAAGCGATAATAGCAGCTACCAAATCCAGAGCCGAGTGGATGGCTTCAGAAATAATACTTACTGAATTGGTAAGTACTCCTGCCACTAATTTTAATGCTACCAGCAGGGTGTTTGAACAAATAGATAAGGCAGCCACTCTTTGTTTTTCATCTGCCAATAATTCTTTAAAAAAATTAATTAGACCCATAAATATGCTCCTCCATTATAAATAGTATAAAAAAGCGGGGCTTCAAAAATTTGAAGTCCCGCGTTTCCGCTGCTCATTTTAGAGCCGAGTCATATGACCTGACCATTTGTATAATTCAATTATCGTAATTATATGATGAACCCATAAAGAATAGCAACAATATAATGCTAAATATTGCTTAAAAATTTCCAATCTTTTTCGTTTGCAGTTTCAACAATAAATAGATAACATATAAATAGATAATATGTTACCTAAAAAAAGAGGTGCCTTAAAATGGAGTTTACCGATTTAATCTGTTTTCGGCTGGGGGCAATCACGCGGCGAATTTCACGTTATTATAACAGCCGTTTTGCCGAATTGGGGATTACACTAGGACAGTCTTTTGTGTTATACAGTTTACTGGAACGGGATGGCAGCAGTATAAAAGATATTGCTATTGCGGTGCAATTGGACAGTCCAGCCGTTACCGGTCTGGTTGATCGTCTGGTCAAAGAGGATCTGGTAATACGGAGCGAAGATCCGGATGACCGGCGCAGTATACAAGTATTTTTGACCGACCGTGGTCGTCAGGTAGCTAATGAATCTCTGGCTATTACCAGAGAATTTAATCAGTACCTGTATGATAATCATTGTGAGACATCTGTAGCTGAAATTGAACACTCTCTGTTGCAATGGGAAGAAGTTTTATCGAGCCAAAAGTAATAATTATGATGGGAGGCTACCTGATGGAGAAGTCTGTGAAAGAAGCAAATGAATCAACAAGTGTAGTATGGAAGAAGACTGGTTGTGCGCTCTGTCCTCAGAATTGCGGACTGGAAGTCCTGGTAGAAAATAATCGAATTATCAAAGTAAAACCGGATAAAGAAAACCCCCGCAGCGAGGGTTATTGCTGTCGTAAAGGCTTAAACATAGCTTATTATGTACATCATGCTGATCGTCTGACCCATCCATTAAAGAAGGTGGGAAATGATTTTGTCAGAATATCCTGGGAGCAGGCTATAAGTGAAATAGCTGAAAAATTAGGCAAGGTAGTCAATGATCATGGTCCGCGTTCGGTAGCTTTTATGGGTTTGGCCGGCCCCACCTGTGCATCAGAAGCTGCCTATGGTTTGCGCATGCTGAAAAATCTGGGCTCCCAGTATTATTATAATGCCCTGGCAGCTGAACTTACCGGTATTTTCTGGAGTTATGGCCGTATGCTGGGCAAACAGTATCTGGGTACCATACCTGACGATCACCAAACTGATATGTTGATGATCGTTGGCTGGAATCCCTGGATGAGTCATCAAATGCCGCAGGCCAGAAGATTTTTGCAGAAGTTTTCCAAAGACCCGGATAAATTATTGGTAGTTATTGATCCACGGCGGTCGGAAACAGCGGAGAAAGCTGATATTTACTTACCGATACGCCCGGGTACCGATGCGTTATTTACGCGGGCCATGATTGCAATTATTTTTCAGGAGGGGTGGCAAAATCAGGAGTATATTGACCTTTATACAGGCGGACTGGAGCAAATAAAGCCCTGGTTTATAGATTTTGATGTTCATGAAGCTTGCCGGGTTTGTGGTCTGGAGTATGATGTGGTAAAAGAAGTTGCCCATTTGTTTGCAACTCGCAAGTCATCCCTGCATCAGGACCTTGGGGTTTTGATGAATCGTCACAGTACGCTTACAACCTATTTGCAGAACATTCTGCTGGCTATCTGCGGGCGACTGCTGGTTCCGGGAGGTAACGTGGTGCCATCAAGCCTGGTTCCATTAGGTTCACATACTGACGAGCGTAAAGATAAATATTGGAGAACAGTTCAAACCGATTATTTCCCGGTTTTAGGCATATACCCGCCCAATGTAATGCCTGAGGAGATAAACAATGACCATCCTGAAAGGCTAAGGGCCGTAATAACTACTCAATGTAACCCGCTGCGTTCTTATGCAGATACTACTGCTTATGAAGAAGCATTTGGCAAATTGGATTTGCTGGTAACCATGGAAATAGCCATGACTGAGACAGCCCGTATGGCAGATTATGTACTGCCAGCCCTCTCGGCTTATGAGTCCTGGGATACATCCTATCTGCAATTCACTTTTCCGGAAGTGTATATGCAAATGCGCCGTCCAGTAGTTGAGCCTGTAGGTGAACCGTTGGAGTTAAGTGAAATCTGGACCAGACTGGCTGATGAAATGGGATTTATTCCGCCTATTCCAGAAGCTTTATATGAAGCAGCATATAAATCACGTACTGAATATGCCCAAGCTTTATTTTCCAGTGTACAGGCTGATCCAAAACTCATGGGAGCTATGCCCTTTGTAGTAGCTAAAACTTTGGGTAAGGCTATGGGATCAGTTCAACTGGCCTGGACATGGGCTATATTACAGGTAGCTTCCGGTGAATTCCGTGAGAATGCGGTAAGGGCAGGATTTAAACCGGGCGCCAATTTAAGTGATGATATATTTCAGGCTATAGTTGACCATCCGGAGGGACTGTGGATAGGTAAAGCCGATATGAATAATAACCTGGCCAGCATTCGTACTGAAGATAAGCTTATAAACTTGTATATACCTGAAGTTGAAGATTGGCTGCTTAGCGTAACTCCGCAGATTGAAGAACAACAGTTACAGTTGGATGAACAATATCCTCTTATTTTAATGGCCGGCAGACATATGGATCTGAATGCCAATACCAGTATGCGTAATCCGGAATGGAACCGGGGCAGAAGAGCCTGTAGCCTGGCTATGAATCCGGCTGATGCTGAAAGGCTTGAAATGGTTGACGGACAAAAGGTAAAAGTTACTACCGAAGCCGGAGCGGTGGAAATTGAGCTGGAAATTACTGAGGATACGCGTCGTGGCCAGGTGATTATGCCACAGGGCTTTGGTCTGGAGTATAATGGTGAGGTCTACGGTGCCAATGTCAACCGTTTAACCAAAAATACCAATCGTGACCGTTTAGTAGGCACACCTTTGCATCGTTTTGTACGCTGCCGGGTGGAAAAACATTAAAGGACACAAATAGATAACTGGGTACGGTTTTAGAACACTGAATAAGCATTCTCAAATGTGCCGTTGTTAAATTCAGGGCAGGGGGATTTATAATATTGAGTAGCAGCAAATACGAAGATATAATAATCAATCGGGGCGTATGTTCCCTTTTTGGATACAAGATTCTTATTTATCTATATTTAGTAGACGGGCTATTGATTGATTGCGCACCTAACCAGCTAAAACGTGAAAGCAGTAAATTCTTTGAAGAGAATAATATCGAGCAGGTTGCTCTATCCCATGTTCATGAAGATCATTCCGGAATGGCTGCCTGGATTCAGCAAAATATGAATATACCGGTTTATCTGCATGAGATGTCTATACCGCAAGCGCTAAAAAAAGGCAAATACCCTTTATATCGTCATATAATGTGGGGTAAACGTCCGGCATTTAATCCTCAACCAATGCCGGATATACTGAAAACTCAACAGTATACTTTTGAGGTTATTGAATCCCCCGGTCATGCCGAATATCATAAGGTTTTTCATGAAAAACAACAGGGGTGGCTTTTTACCGGCGACCTGTATGTAGGCACAAAACAACTGGTAGCTTTCAAGGATGAAAATATGAAAGACACTATTGTATCGCTAAATAAACTCCTTCGACTGGACTTCCAAACCGTTTTTTGTGCACATGCCGGGGTAGTAGAGAATGGAAAAGCTGCACTTCAGAAAAAACTGGATTACCTGTTGGACTTACAGATGAAAGTTGAAAATCTGCGCCGGCAGGG
>JAAYBS010000055.1 GCA_012718855.1 Syntrophomonadaceae bacterium | reverse complement strand
TTTGCCACCAAATTATGGATGTTGTATGTAATTCGTATTGCCGGAGGAATCATGGCCTGTGCAACCATGCCTACCGCTATGGCGTATGTTGGGGATTCCACCAGTATGGAAAAGCGCGGCCCGGCTATGGGAATGATTGGGGCAGCTATGGGAATGGGAATGGTTTTTGGCCCGGCTATTGGCGGAATATTATCCGGTATATCGCTGGCATTTCCTTTTGTTTTTGCCGGGTTACTGGCCCTGATTAATGCCATTTCCGTTTATATTCTCCTGCCGGAATCATTGGCCGGTGAAAACCGGGTAATTCGTAAAGTTGAAAGAGCTTCTTTGCTGGAGGGATTAAAAACCCCTTTAGTAGTCCTGTTTCTGTGTATTTGTCTTGGAAGTATCGGAGAGTCCATCCATCATGGAACTTTTGCACTTTTTGCAGAGAGTAAATTATCCTTTACTGCCCGTGACATAGGCTGGGCATTTACTGTTGCTGGAATTGTTATGGCATTGGTGCAGGGTCTTCTGGTAGGCAGATTGATTAATAATATTGGCGAGGAAAAGACTGCTGCCACTGGAATAATACTTATGGGTACCAGCTTTGTGTTGTTTTTATTTATGTATAATATACCTTCCTCAATTGCCTTTATGGCGGTTTTTTCAGCCGGGGTTGGTCTGATGCGCCCTTCTATTTCAGCTGCAGTTTCCAAACGTACGACTGCCGGTCAGGGTTCTGCCATGGGTATTTTAAATGGGTATGACAGTCTGGGACGAGCTATCGGACCGGTATTAGGAGGCTTTATGCTGGATCAGGGTCTTAATCTGGGCTATTATACTGCCATAACTATCTCCCTGCTGGCTTTACTGACTCTGGTGATTGGCAGCAAAATAACAGGTAAGCAGGGTTATGAACGGGAGTTGCTGTAAACATCCTGATATTTAAGGGCCTGATAAGGAGGTTTGATAATGAGCCAAAAGATTTTATTAGTAGAAGACGACATTCGCATGCGTCAACTGGTAGTTGATTATTTTGAAACAGAAGGTTATGAAGTTTTGGAAGCAGATAATGGCGAGCGGGCTATCGAAATAATTAGGAGTCAATCGCTGGACCTTATTATTCTGGATATTATGCTGCCCCGGGTAGACGGCTGGACAGTTTGTCGAGCCGCCCGCCAGGTATCCAATGTGCCGATAATTATTGTAACCGCACGGGGACATGAAGAAGACCGTTTACAGGGGGTTGAGCTGGGGGCAGATGATTATGTTACCAAACCCTTCAGCCCCCGTGAATTAGTTGCCCGGGCTAAGGCACTGTTTAAGCGCAGCAGTGACTCAAACCGGAACTGCTCAGAGAATCTATGTCAGGGTGTAGTTCAAATTGACCGCATTTCCCACGAAGTCCGCGTAGCCGGGGAATTAATTTATATGTCTCCGAAAGAATATGATTTGTTGCTATACCTTATGAACAATTCAGGTATGGTGCTGTCACGGGAACAGTTGCTGCTGGGGGTTTGGGGATACAGTCATTATGGAAACCTGCGTACGGTGGATACCCATATTAACAGATTACGTGATAAACTGGGACCCTGTGCCGATGTTATTCAAACCATACGCGGTTTTGGTTATAAGTTTAATCCTTCCAGTGAACCGCAAAATATTTAATTACCAGTGGTCAGGAGTTTTGTATGATGGAACAAAATAGTTTAATCGGAAGATTACTGGAAAACAACATGGAAAACACTAACCGCCTGGTGTTTATTGTTATGCTTATTCTCGTTACCCTGATTATTCCGGTGACTTCTTATATGGAATACCGGGGTTGGACCAGCGGAGCTATGTCACAAAGGGATATTTTACTGGTAGCAGCTGTTACAGCCGTTATATTGTTGCTGCTGTATATTATTATTATGAATTACGGTCGTCAGGAATGGACACGCTGGGTCAGTATGTTTTCAGTGTTTCTGGTTTTCATTGTTTTTCGTATTCCTTCCCATAATGCGGTTGAAACCCACGCATTATTTTATCTGGTAATAGTTCTGGCTATTTTTTATTTTGACTATCGCATGGTGTTATATGCTGCCGCTTTATGTATTTTAGGTGATTTTTTATTGCAGCTTTATTTTATTAAACAAATACCAGCTGGTTCGATGGCAATACAGTTAAGTATCAGATATTTGAATTACTTGTGGGTAGGGATTGCAGCAGCGCTTGGCACAAGGGCAATGCGTAATTTGCTCCAGTTATCAACTGAACTGAAGGGTGAAATTGATCGGTTACAGGAAGATATTGACAAGGAGAGACAGCTGGAAAGGGCGCGCAAGGAATTCATGGCGGCAGTTTCGCATGAATTAAAGACTCCACTGGCTTTGGTACAGGGCTATGCTGAAGCAGTAAGAGATGGAGTAAAGCCGGAGAAGCAAACCCATTATATGGATGTAATTATTGATGAAGTCCAGGATATGGGGGATTTGATTACCAATATGCTGGATTTAACCCAGTTAGAAAATGGATATGTAAAACTAAACTGGCAGGGTTTCAACCCGGAACTATTAATTGATAGATTAGTGGCCCGCTATAAACCGCTCTGGGAAGAGAAAAATCTGCAGGTGGTTATTAAGACAACTGGGGATGCTTATACAGTTTGGGGCGATGAAATGCAAATTGAACATGCGATGGTAAATCTATTTCGTAATGCTGTTCAGCATACTCCGCCCGGCGGTAACCTATTAGTGGAATTGCTGGAACGTGATGCTGAAATATTCTTATATATTGAGAATGAAGGTATTCATATCAGCGAATCAGATATGAAAAAAATCTGGCTGCCATTTTATCGGCAGGAAAAATCCCGCAGTAAAGAATACGGTGGAACCGGTTTGGGTCTGACTATTGCACAAAATATTTTTAATTTACACCATAGTGATTACGGGGTAGAAAATACTGACCAGGGGGTACGCTTTTATTTTTCTTTGAAAAAGCAGGAGAAAGTGGAATAGCTTTTTCAGGCGTTACTTCTCATAGAATACTGAAAAAGTTCCTGCGCCAACATGGGCACCAATTACTGGCCCTATTTCGCCGATAATAACCTCTCGGACCCCAAAGTTATCTTTTATGGTATTGCTTAAATAATGAGCAATATAAGGAACAGCGCTATGACATATTCCAACGGTTTTATCGGCCAGTTCATTATCTGATTTCTCCATAATTTTAATCAGTTTATGCTGAGCGCCCTTCAATCCCCTGGCCTTATCATATGGCTTAATAAGGCCCTCTTCATCCATATGCAGTACCGGCTTAATATCCAGTACATCAGCTATTAATCCTTTTGTTCTGGAAATACGTCCACCTTTGATTAAACATTCCAGATTTCCAACTATAAATATACATTGCATTCGGGTTTGCATTTCTGCAAGTCTTTGCAGAATAGTTTTTACATCGGTTCCCTTTTCGGCCAAACGGGCTGCTTCTATTACCATCAATCCCATTCCTACTGAGGCCTTAAGTGAATCAAAGACATGCAGACGGGGATTGTTTAGAGTCTTTTGAGCCAAAAGGCCTCCCTGATAAGTTCCGGAAAGTCCGGAAGACATATGGATAGCAATAACTTCTGAACCGTCTGCCAAAGCCTGGCTATAGACCCGGGTTATATCTTCGACTGATGGTTGACTGGTGTGAGGAAGAAGCGGAGATGTCTCCATTAGGTTATAGAATTCTTTATTGTTGATTTCCCCGGGTTGGTAAACCCGATCTCCAAAGCTTACCGTTAAATGGGCCAGATTAATACCATACTGTTCCAAAAGTTCATCCGGTAAATCACAGCAATTATCACTCACGATTTTAATTCCCACCCTAAGACCCTCCTTGTTTATCTACTTGTTCAACAATAACTGGGGTAATGGTATTTAGCATTGGATTACCTATAATAATACCATTTAATGGGGACAAAAGTTTATTATAAGCCTTCCCTAAAAATTTATTCAATATCACAATTTTGTTAAAAAACCTTTATCATTTTGTGAAATAAAGGTTTTATTATACAGTTAATAAATTCGCGCGAAGGTGTTGGGTTGGAAAATCTAATTATTCAGGGAGGTTATATTTATGTTTGTTTTCTCTGAAGGGGTATCAGCATTAAGTGTTTGGGGCGTTTGGGTATTGGTATTTGTGGCCCTGTTTGGCTTTAATGAAGTTGCTCGCAGATGGAAATGGATCGGCTTTTTCAGTTTTGTTGTTTTACCCGCTATACTTTCAGTGTTATGGTTTACCGTCCTAAAAGATACTACTTATACTGACTGGTTCCATTTGGTCAAGGTTTATTCTTCGACTGCCGGATGTATCGGGTTCTGGTGTATCAGGCATGTTCAGTTAACAAATAAGAAAACGGGTAAAGTATGGGCCCTGGCCGAGCAAAAATGGGCGTTATGTTTTCCTCCGTTAATTCTGGCCATCAACATTATAGAAGCAGTAATCAGAGACTTTCAAGTTGGTCTGCAATATGCCGGCGGCGGTATATTGGCAGACGAAGCCATGTTTGTTCTCGGCGGACCATGGAATTATATGAATGGTATTGCCGGTATTCTGAACATAATTGCTATAACCGGATGGTTTGGAATCGTCATTAAAAAGAAAACCGCTAAAGACGGCAGCAAAGATATGCTATGGCCGGATATGTTATGGTTCTGGATAATAGCTTATGATCTCTGGAACTTTGCTTACACTTACAACTGTCTGCCTGGACATTCCTGGTATTGCGGTTTTGCCTTACTGTTAGCTCCGACCCTGTGTGCATTCACAGTCGGCAAAGGAGCCTGGTTGCAGCATCGTGCTCAGACTCTAGCCATATGGTGCATGTTTGCCCAGACATTCCCGGCATTCATTGATACAGGTGCTTATGCAGTTGCATCAACTTACAATCCAACGGTAATGTTTGCCTGGAGTTTTGCAGCTTTGATATTTAATATAGGCGTAATTGTTTATATGATATACAAAATTGCCAAGACCAAGAGAAATCCTTATACAGGCGAACTATATACCGACCTGAAAGGATATAAGGCCATCAAAGCTTTGGCAGAATAATAGTACTTTATAAATCACGATATATTCCGAGGTTTTTGACCATGCGACAGGGAACGCTGCTTTCCTGTCGCATTTACTTTTCAGGCATGGGGACGGTTCAAGATTACTGAAAAATACCTTTCTACTATCTTACTGAAATTCCCATAAAGATTATATAAATATATAAACCAGCATTGGCGAAAGCATGGCAGCATAACCTGGCGGCGTTTATGGAAAAAGGGAAATTTATTTCTTATAAAGAATATTATTAATATCTGAAAATTTTGAAATATATAAACGGTCGGGGGGGGATCAACATCAGTCAGAATTCCTGGATCAAGAAAGAGATTGAATTATGGCGCAGTGAAGGGTTAATAAGTTCTGAGCAGGAACAGTTGTTATCCAGTCGTTATCCGGATAGGGAAATTCGCACGGTTAACATATTGCCTATGCTGGGTGCTATCCTTTTAGGAGTTGGCATTATTCTGTTTTTTGCAGCCAACTGGCCGGCTATTCCGGTGGCCGCGAAGTTGATATTGATTTTAGCGGTACTATTTACTTGCCACTATTTTGCCTATAAATATCGATACGAAAATGATCAGGTCTGGTTAGGCGATAGTTTGCTGCTGCTGGGGGGATTATTGTTCGGAGCAGCCATTTTTTTAATTGCCCAGATTTATCATATTAATGCTTATTACCCAAATGGAATTTTATTTTGGGCCCTGGGGGTTATGCTGATGGCATGGGTTACCGGGGAACGCTCAGTGACTATTCTCTCCATTTTATTATTACTAATATGGACGGTCAGTGACGGCAGCAAAACCCAGCCACTTATACCCTGGTTGCATTTACTGATTATGTTTCTACTGGGTTTTCCGTTGGCTTATCGGGTGCGTAGTGCCATTGCCGTTTTACTTTGTCAGCTCTGGCTGATACTACTGCTGTTGTTTAGTGTAGGTTACAACTATGAACATATGATACCTCTGATCATAATCTTCCTGGGTTCGGCTTTTTATCTGCGGGGCAGACAGGGCGAAGACTCGTACAGCATGTTGTATATGGCTATGGGGATGATTATGGTACTGTCCACCATGCTTATTGTTACAGATTGGGATTTATTTTATGTGCTTACGCCGACAATAGTATTCCTGGGTGCGATGCTGGTCGGATTTATTATGTTACTATTGTTACCAGCCTATCGTCATATACGCCTGGAAATCGCCGCCGTGGGGCTGAT
>JAAYBS010000054.1 GCA_012718855.1 Syntrophomonadaceae bacterium | reverse complement strand
CTCTTTTCTTTTAATATGCTAAAAATAATTGATGGAATCTGCGACAGGGGACGATTGTAAACTGTCGCATTAATATGGATTTACTTTGAATAGAAGAAGATGAGGTTTTGATTAACAGAATAGCCGACCGGAATAAATTTCGGTATGTATTGATTGTCTCGTTGAGTTTTATGTGGATCGTGGTTTATCTGCAACGTATTAATATTGGAGCGTTGCTGGTTGATACGCGATTTCTGGAAGAGCTGGGGTTGGTGGGGCAAACTGCACAGCAGGGATTGTTAATGACAGTTTTTCTGTTGGTTTATTCGGTGGCCAATATTGCAGCTATTCCCGTAAGCAACCGTCTGGGACCACGAGAAGCCTTATTATTGGGGATTTTTATAGCTTCTGCAGCCATGCTGGCCGGGGGCTGGTTGGCTTCTTTTACCGCAATTCTTATGGTGCGGGTGCTGTTGGGAATTGGTAACGGCATTCATTTTCCCAATATGAGTATATTGGTTAAAAGATGGTTTCCTCCGCATGAGAGAGGTCTGGCCAATTCCATGTATGGAGTTGGCGGTTGTGTGGGCATGATTATAGCTTTCCCGCTTTTTTCAGCTATTAATTCCCGGTTAGGCTGGGAGTTCAGTTTTTTTATACCTGCACTTTTAGCTTTGTTATGTACTTTGCCTCTTTGGTTGCGCTGGATATCTGACTCTCCGCGGGATAATCCCTATATTACCGTTGAAGAAGTAAACTATATTTGCTCATATAATGAGCAGGAAACTGTATCAGATAATGGGATTGCAGGGGCAAAATCCATGCTGCTTAAACCGCCCTTTATCCTTTTATGTATTGCCTATACTGCGTTTCTATGCAGCTGGTGGGGGATATTGACTTGGATGCCGCAATATCTGGTACAGGCCCGTGGATTTGATATGAATGGTACATCTGGTAATTTGGCTCTGGCTTATTTGATGGCAGCAGCAGGGATTTTGACTGGCGGCAGTCTAGTGGACAGGACCAAACGTAAAAGCAAAATAGCAATATTTGCTTTGGTTGGTGTGGCTTTGGCTACATTGGGGATTGCTCTGGTCCCTTCCCCGATTTTAGCCGTGGCGTTTATGGTTATAGCAGTAGGAATTAATGAGTTTGTTTATCCGGCGGTCTGGTCGATGTTGCAGCTGTTATTACCGGATAGTTTGATGGCAGCCGGTTCAGGTATAATGAGCGGAATCAGCAACTTATTATCCGCTGTTTCTCCATTTATTATCGGTTGGCTGATTCAGATAAGCGGCAATTATGTTTTGGGATTGTTATTCCTGGTTACATTTTCAGCCCTGGGTGCAGTAAGCTGTGTATTTCTTTACCGGCAGGGGTATTAAAAGGGATCGTGGTTCTTTGTCCCCTTTAAAGATTGTATAAATATATTAGCGAGCGTTGACGAAGCATGGCAGCATCACCCGGTGAAGGCGAGCAGGTGAAAGGGGGCGAACGACAGGATGCCGTGAGAGCGCTATCGACCACGGACGGGAGCTTAGCGCGGTACCCCTTGAGCCTCGAGCCAAGCCGCTGGGGATGCCCATGCAAAGTCTGCGAGCGATATATTTATACAATCTTTTGTAGTAAAAGCAAGACTATTAACTTAATAGAGTAACAAAAGAAGCACCTCTTGTACCTCCGCTATTTCATAAGCAGTTTATGTTCCACCATTATACAGGCATTTTCAACCAGGGTTATTTTGTTGTCATGGGCCAGTTTTACGGATTCATCGTCACAATAAACGCCGGATTGGGTCCAAACGGCTGGAATGTTCATTTCTTTGGCTGCATTTACTATGGCATATACTTCATCGCTGCGGCGGAAAACATCTACCAGGTCAATTTTAAAAGGAATGGACTGCAGATCAGGATAACATTTTTCCCCTAGAACTTCCTCAAGATTAGGGTTTACAGGCACAATTTTATATCCCTCGCTTTGCAAATATTTACCGATACGATTACTGGCACGGCTGGGGTTATTTGATAAACCAACTATGGCAATAGTCTGGCATTGTTCCAACAGTTTCTTTTTTTCCTGGCTGAACAATAAACTTTCCGGCATATAATCAACTCCTTAAAAT
>JAAYBS010000053.1 GCA_012718855.1 Syntrophomonadaceae bacterium | reverse complement strand
TCACGGTCTTCCCAGTATACTTCAGGATGTATGTCCTTTTCCAATATGTCTTCTCTGGACATACCAAAATATCTGCAATAAGCTGCATTGACAAAAGTAAGGGTATTATCCGCCAATGAACGATAAATTAATTCCGTCTGGTCTTCAACTATAGCCCGGTATTGGGCTTCACTGATAGCCAGGGCCCGTTCAGCACGAATACGCTCGGTAACATCTTCAGCCAGCACCATACCACCAATTATATGGCCTTGAGTATCTCGTATTGGTGAAGTATTCAGTTTAATGATACGTCCTGAACCATCCTTGTGTATAACTGGCAGGTTATAACTGGCATCAATCCCCTGTCCTAATCTTTCAGCGATACCGGCACGAACTTTATTGCGAAATTCAGCCGGGACAAAATCAGTTATGTGTTTTCCCAGCATTTCCTCAGGATAATATCCGACTACATCATAAGAGCGTTTATTAACAAATGCAATCTTTCCCTCTAAATCATAGGTGAAAAACATTTCATTAAGATTATGAATCAATGTATTTAAATAATTTACTTGCTGGGTAAGATTTTGTTCACTCCTCTGTAAAGCCTTTTCTGCTTTTTTACGGTCGCTGATATCACGAGCCAGGCCACGAAAACCGGTAATTTCCCCTTCAGTATAAATGGGCAAAATTGTACTTTCTACATACATTTCCCTACCATTTCTTCCCTTTACCAAGCATTCAAAATCGCGTACCGGTTTACCGGTTAAATAAACCCGGTTAAAAGTGGCTCTTACTCTTTTCTGGTTCTTCTCATCCATCACATCACGGAAATTAAGTTTTAAGAATTCTTCAGCCTGGTAACCAAGCTTCTCGCTTAAAAACTTATTAGAAAATATGTAATTTCCAGATAAATCAACTTCGTAGTAACCGTCTTCTATTTTTTCAATAATAGTACGGTAGCGTTTTTCACTTTCGAATAGTGCTATTTCTGCCTCTTTTCTGGCTGAAATATCCCTGAGAGTTTCAATATAACCAAGCAACTCTCCATGCTGATTATATAGGGGAGAACTCTTACTGGCTAAATAAGTCCCCTTTTCCCCTAATTGAGCAGAATAAAACTCCGTAAAAAAGGTTTTTTGGCCTTCTTTTTGTTTTACATTAATATATTCGTTGGTTTGATCACCAGGTCGTGCCTGATCAATCAGCATGGCTTTACGGCATCCAAAAAACGGTATAGCATACTCATAGTTGCCTTTACCTATAATATCCCGAGCCCTGATTCCGGTTAATTTTTCAATGGCCCGATTCCACATTACCACCTGTCCTTCCGGGTTAACAACATAAGTTGGATCAGGCAAAAAATCGAAAAACGTTTCCAACTGTTTATGAGTATTAGCCAGCGCATCTTTATTTTTTTCCGATTCATCCAGTTGTAATCGCAATTCCTCTTCCGTAGCAATTAATTGCTGATTGGCAGCAATTAATTCCTGGCTCAGGCGATTTAATGTTTTATTGCTTTTCTTCAGTTCTTTTATAATTCGGCGTGA
>JAAYBS010000052.1 GCA_012718855.1 Syntrophomonadaceae bacterium | reverse complement strand
TATCATCATGTAAATATCGGGCAACTTTTCCAAAATGATAATCGCGCATGGTAATATGTTTACGTTCAGGATCAGCCAATACGACTTTAGGAGGTTTAGTATAGCTGACACCGGTAAGAACCAAATCGTCAAGTTCATTAATACGTTTGGCTAATTCCTCATCCAGTGTTTCAGGGAATAAAGCAAATTCACCGTAAAAAATATGATCGCCAGACTTTACCTTTTTAACTGCTTCTTTAGCACTGATTAATTTTTGACTATATTGCCACTGTAAAATGTCTGTCATGAGAACTCCTTTCGATTCTAGAATTTCCTAAACGGTATATTTATTCTAACACTATTTATATCGCAGTCAATAAATTTATCTCATATTATTAATAACAAACATTTGCTATTTTTTTAAAAATTCTGACCATTATAATTATATAGTGAATGGTTAACCTTCAGTGCAAGGCAAAATAATTAGCCAAAGAATTATGCATTTATCCTAATAAGAAAAAAAGCAGTTCACTACCTAATAAATTAACTAAATATCCTGCTCTCAACCTGATTGCTGCATTCACCCTCCCGGCACAGGGGATTAAAGGCTGGTCCTTCGATAATATCTCCATCCGGACTGAAACGGGAACCATGGCAGGGACAATCCCAGGATATTTCAGCCTCATTCCATTTTAATTCACAGCCCAGATGGGTACAGGTAATATCTATTAAATGCAGTTCTCCTTCTTTATCACGATAGGCTCCCATCTTCTGACCTTGCATATAAACTGTTCCCGCCTCACCAGGGGCAATATCAATATCATCTGGCCTTTCTAATTTACCAGTAACATATTCTTTGGCTACATCCAGGTTTTGCACCATAAAGTTTTTAACTGAACCAAGTTTAAAGCGGGAGGGATTATATACTGGAGCCCAGGGATTATCCCCTTTGGTTATTAAGTCACTGATAATCATGGCTGAGGCAGTGCTATTAGTCATTCCCCATTTACCATAACCGGTAGCCACATAAATATCAGGATTTCGCGGAGTTATATTACCTGTATAAGGTACACCGTCAATAGTCATACAATCCTGTGTAGACCAGCGGTAAGGTATATCAATTACCTCAAAGGTCTGGTGAGCAAAATCAAGCAGGTTTTGGTAGAGCTGATTTAAATTTTCACCATCACCAGTCTTGTGATTTTCACCACCTACCAGAATTAATTCGCCTTTGCCGGTATTTTGAGACCTTAGTGAACGGGTTGGCTCTTCCGCACTAATAAACATTCCTTCCGGGAATTTTTCCTTTATTTTCATACCCAGCACATAAGATTTTTCAGTATAAATTCGGCTGAAATACAGGCCACCACCATCAAAGAAAGGATAATGACTGGCAATTACAATTTTGTCTGCTGTAATTCTATGACCCTGACGAGTTACAGCTGCAAGAGGATTTTTCTCAATATCAATGACCGTCGTCCCTTCAAAAATATGACTTCCCTGGCCTGGAATCTTCCCTGCCAGCATATTAAGATACTTAAGCGGATGAAACTGAGCCTGATTTTCAAAACATACCGCTTTTTTTATTGCAAACGGTAACGGAAGATCTTCTTCGCATCTGGCTTTTATGCCTAATTCAGAAGCAGCCCTCACCTCATCTTCAATATCTTGGATATATTTATCACTTTGGGTATAAACATAGGCTGGTTTCCAAACGAAATCACAGTCAATATTATGTTCTTTAACCGTACTGGCAATATAATGGATGGCACTTTCATTTGCCTGCGCATATTGACGGGCCAGTTCTTCACCCATGCTGTTTTTTAGGCGGGCATATATAAGCGAATGTTGGGAAGTAATTTTGGCGGTAGTATGTCCGGTAGTACCTTGCAAAATCTGATCAGCCTCTATGACGGCCACCCTCAGACCCTTTTGTTTTAACATAAAGGCTGTGCTGATACCAGTTATCCCACCACCTATAATGGCTACATCCACTGCTACATCTTCTTTTAATCGTGGAAAAAAGGTTTCTTCAGTTGAGGATATCCAATAAGAATTGGGACTATCTGAGAAATCTGTATAGCTGTTAATATTTATCACCCTTTACAAGTTATTTTCTAATAACTTGTACCACCTGAGCAGATATATACTAAAAATTTAATAAGGATGATATAAAAAATTTATAGGGTGTATATTCGTTTTAATTAACGATCAATATGTTCTTTAAGCAAATTCTCAATACTGACTAATCGGGCTAATATTTCATCATTCTTACGGTTCTGTTCTTCCTGAAGTTTTACAATACTTTCGAGATATTTTGCCATACGATAAAAATAGGTAAGCATAGCCTGCACCTCCTTCTGTACTAAGTTGTAAAGCCGTTATATTGATAATATTATAATTGGCTGTAAAAACCAGTTTGAGTGAATAAATATTTACTCACCCAAGCCAGTGCATTATACAGTTAAATTATAAGGAGAAGTCTTAGCAGATGCGAGGAACATGTTCCCCTTCCAGCATTCCCAGGATACGTTCTGCCCCTAACTCGGTTTCGATCAGTACCATGCCGGCCGGATCAGAATAAACTTCGCCTATAATGGCAGCATTTTGGGTTTGAGAAAGTTTACCCAGTTCGGCCAGGATCTCATCCGCCTTTTCTGCATCTGTGAAAATGACCATTTTACCTTCATTGGCCATATAGAGCGGGTCCATGCCCAGCATATCACAGGCTCCACGGATTACTTCCAAAACGGGAATACTGGATTCCTTCACCCGGATACCCACTCCAGCCTGCCTCGCAATTTCATTCAAAACCGTTGCCAGGCCGCCCCGGGTTGGGTCACGCATACATTTAATCGCCTGACCGTATTGGCTGGTCATTTGCCCTAACTGATAGAGAGGGGCACAATCACTTAAAGCCGGAGTATTGAAACTTAATCCTTCCCGCTGTGCCATTATGGCTAATCCATGATCACCCATATAACCGGTAACGATTATTTTATCTCCGGGTTTCACTCTTTGTGGTCGATAATTTATACCTTCAGGAATAATACCTATGCCAGTGGTATTTATAAATATTCCATCTGCACTGCCTTTTTCCACTACTTTGGTATCTCCAGTTACCAATTTTACTCCGACCTCCTGAGCAGTTACTGCCATAGATTCTGCTATTTTGCGCAGGTCTGATAATGGAAACCCTTCCTCAATAATGAAAGCGGTAGACATATATAGCGGTTTGGCACCACAGGCCACCAGATCATTTACTGTTCCGCAGATGGATAGCTTGCCGATATCCCCACCCGGGAAAAATAACGGGGTGATAACAAATGAATCAGTAGACATGGCCAGCCTGCCAGCCGGCAAATTTAATATGGCACTGTCCAGCATTTCCATTAATTCATTATTCCAGGCAGCTTTAAATATTTCATCTATTAATTGCTGACTCATTAAACCGCCGCTGCCATGTGCCATTAATATTCGTTCCTGTTTCATTTTAACCTCTTCCTTTCGCCGGGGTATATCGGTAATAGGCTGCACAGGAGCCTTCATGTGAAACCATACAGGGCCCCACTGGTTTTAAAGGCGTGCAGGCCCGTCCAAATAAAAGACATTCCGGCGGACTTATTTTACCAGTTAACACTTCACCACAGGCACAACCTTTTATGGGTATTTCCTCCATCTCCGGTATGTTAAATTTAAGCCGGGCATCCATGTGTTCAAATTCCTCACG
Source organism: Syntrophomonadaceae bacterium (assembly GCA_012718855.1). Lineage (GTDB taxonomy): Bacteria > Bacillota > Syntrophomonadia > Syntrophomonadales > Syntrophomonadaceae > JAAYBS01. The sequence goes on along the minus strand of JAAYBS010000052.1, from coordinate 8,850 downwards.
CAAAGCCAGACCACTGTCAGGAATAACTCCCAGGCCTCGCCACCTGGCCGCCACCGGTTTAAATACCTTTTCAATACTCTGCCGGGCAACCAGATTGCCTTCCCGCTTAACTACCCGTCGGTATTGTATCTCTGCTTGTGCATCTCCCTGCTTTATCTGTTTAAGCAGCATATAAATACCTTCAAGAATATCCAGGGTTTCAAATCCGGTAATTACACAGGGTTTTCTATGCTTTTGCGCTAAAATCTCATAAGGTTCCACCCCGATTACCACTGAAACATGTCCGGGACAAATCAAGCCGTCCACATTAATATCCGGATCGGAAAATATTAATTCCAAAGCCGGTGGAACCACCTTGTGCAGTGAAAATACTGAAAAATTACCCAATCCTTCTGACCTGGCCTGTTCCAGGGTAACAGCAATAGCCGGAGCAGTAGTTTCAAAGCCTATGCCCAGAAATACTATTTCTTTATCAGCATTTTCACGGGCAACTCTCAATGCATCCAGGGGCGAATAGGCTATGCGGATATCGGCCCCCTGACTGCGTTCTTCCTGTAAACTACTGTAAGTACCGGGTACTCTCATCATATCTCCGAAAGTAACCAGTATAATATCCTTTTGCCTTACCAGTTCTATAACCGCATCAATATCTCCCTGAGAGGTAACGCATACCGGACATCCCGGACCGGATAACAGTTTTATATTGGGAGGCAGCAGTTCTCTAATTCCGCTTTTGGCTATAGCCATGGTATGCGTACCACAAACCTCCATCAGCGTAACAGATGCCTTTTCTGTTTGAATAGCATGTAACAATTGCTGCTGGTAATCTGATATTTCACTCATATTGCAATAACTCCTCCAGATACTTCATGGTTTCCAGGGCAATGCTTTCATCTATAATTTCCATGGCAAAACCAGCATGTACCAATACATATTCGTTAATCTTCACTTCCGGGGTCAGACGAACACTGATTTCAGTCTGATTGCCATTTACATCTACACGGGCAACTTCATTCGCCATTAATTCAATAACTTTGGCGGGCACTCCCAAACACATTATCCCTTCACCTCACTAGCTATAATTGCCTGTCCCAGCGATATTCCCCCGTCTCCCGGAGGCACAATTTGGTTATAATAAACTACAAAACCCTGCCGGGTTAATAATTCATACATTTTTATAAATAATATCTGGTTATGAAATACTCCCCCACTCAATACTACTCTATTTAAACCAGTTGTATCTCTCAGTTTCAATAGGGTTTCCAAAAACATTTCTGCCAGGGTCAGATGGAACTTCTGTGCTATACAGCCCACCCTGCCGCCTTTTTGTAAATCATTCAATAATTCACGCCACATGGGCAGTACATCCATCAACCAAACCCCATCATCTGCTTCCAAATGATATTCATAATGGTTTTTCTCATATTTATCAGCCCGGGCTTCCAGTTCCGCCGGAGCCTGACCTTCATATTTATTTATAGTACAAATCCCTAAAATTGCACCTACCGCATCAAATAACCTGCCGCATGAAGAAGTTAGCGGTTCACGAGCATTATTTATCCGGTTGACAATTAAATTCTTTTCCTGTTCGGTTAAATCCGGTAATAGCGATTTGGTCTTATCCAGTCCGGCCTCTCCCAGTGCCTGGTATAAATACACCATCGCCATACGATAAGGTTTTCCAGCCGTAATATCTCCGCCTGGCAGCGGCATATATTTCAAATGGGCCAGCCGGGTAAATCCATTATAATCACCACGCATAATTTCGCCGCCCCAAATGGCAGCATCGGTTCCCCATCCGGTTCCATCGCAGATTAACCCTAAAACTTCCCCCTGCAAACCATTTTCTGCCATAACTGAGGCCATATGAGCGTGATGATGTTGTACTTCCAATCTCTTAACATCCTTTTGCTGTCGGGCCCAGTGGCTGGTCTGATAATTCGGGTGCAAGTCATGCACTATGGTTTGTGGTTCAACATTTAACATTTTCTTGAAATACTTTATTCCCTTTTGAAAATTTACATAATTATTAAAATGATTTAAATCACCCCAATGCTGGCTGAGAAATGCCTCCCCATTTCTAGTTATGCAAAAAGTATTTTTCATCTCCCCGCCTGTTGCCAGCACCGTTGGTGAATCCGCCGGAATGACTATCCCACCAGGGACCATTCCCCGTGCACGTCTGAATATCTGCGGAGTCTGCAAAGCCGTTATACGTATAACTGAATCATCACAGGGATTATATATATCACGATTATGCAGTAAGAAATAATCAGCAATTTCAGCCAACTTTTGTAAAGCTTCATCATTATCAGTTATTAATGGTTCATCACTGATATTGGCGCTGGTCATTATTAATATTTCCAGTTCATCGTCAAACAGCAGATAATGTAATGGAGTATAGGGCAGCATAACTCCCAGAGTATCAAGCCCCGGATGAATTACCTCCCCGGGAAGAGCCGTATCTTTTTGTTCCTCCAATACTACAATCGGAGCCGAGCGGGTATTTAACCATTTCTCTTCTTCCTGGCTAATTACGCAGTAACGATGAGCTGTTTCCATATCTCTGACCATAAGCGCAAAAGGTTTACGGTCACGTTTCTTCCGTTGACGCAAAGAGGTAACGGCCTGACGATTAGCAGCATCTGCGGCTAGATGAAAGCCACCCAATCCCTTAATGGCAACAATAGAGCCGGCCTTCAGTAATTGGCGTACATCCTGCCTGACCATCTCACCATTTCGATCCACCACCCAGGTATGAGGCCCGCAAACCGGGCAACAATTTGGCTGGGCATGAAAGCGTCTATGCAATGGGTTTTCATATTCTGCCTTACATCGTGGGCACATGGGAAACCCGTCCATAGTAGTCATAGCCCGGTCATAGGGTACATCCTTTATAATCGTATAACGGGGTCCGCAATTAGTGCAATTCGTAAAAGGATACTCAAAACGACGGTCCAAACTATCCCTTACTTCAGTTTTACAGTCATCACATATGGCAATATCAGGTGATAGTAATGCCGTTTTTCCCTGCCGGTCATCACTGGTTTTTATAATAAATTCTGTATAACCTCTCTCCTCAACCTCCTGTACGGTTAAGCTTTTAATAACTGCCAGCGATGGAGGGTACTGCCGTAATTGCTGTAAAAAAGCCTGCAATGGCTCCTTTTCCCCTTCAGCAGCTATAAAGACCCCGGATGACGAATTAAGCACCCAACCTTTTAAGTTATATTGCATGGCCAAACGGTAGATATAAGGTCGAAACCCTACCCCCTGTACAATGCCTTCAATCTTTATCTCATAACTGCCTGGTTTTTCTGGCATTACATCCCTGCTCCAATTTTTTTTAGATTGCAGACAAAATGGGGACACCTCCTGACGGGCATCGAAAAGGGCTGTAAAACGTCAGTTAAGGAGTCCCCACCTGCCTGGGTTATTTATGCTTCTAAAAGACTATAGATTTCCTGAGCCACCAGTTCGGTCAGGCGGGGTAATTTTTCAGCTATACTTGGAGTCAGTTCCAATCCCCAATCAATTACCTGCGGCTCTACTCCAAAAACAATTACCCGGGGATAATACCCCATTAAATTAACCATCTTAATCGCTTCAATAAAATGCAGTTGATGCAGGGAGGTGCAGTTTTCTTCAGATTTTAATCCCATTTCTTCCAGGGGAGCCCGATACATGGTACCCGGCTCTTCCCCGGCCTGAATGGCATCAATTATGATCAGGTTATCAGCCTGACAAAAGAAATCCACCAAGTCATAACTATGGGTACCTCCATCGACAATTTCCACCCCTTCAGGAAAATCCATTTCCATCAGACGATTAATTGCATGGACTCCAACCCCTTCATCCTGCAATATATAATTCCCGATTCCAACTACCATTACCTTGAACAAGCTTTATCCTCCTTGTTTAAGATCAGGTACTGATACTTTCACCTGTCTGCAGCTCATGGTCCTCATGAACACCATGATCAAAGTCAGCCGGTAACTTTCCGGTAAACATTGACTTGAGAACCGGTATACCTTCTGAGATATCCAGGTATACATGAGCCAAAACTGACAACACAAACAACCAGGTTACTACATAATGAATAACTCTGACCGCTATCATTCCCCCAAGAAAGCCGCCCAGAGCTGCAAACATTTGAGGCTTATACAGGACGAAGCCGGTAATAATCTGAATCAGTGCTAAAAACAGCCATCCGGTATACATCATTTTCTGGCCTGGATTATATTTACCATAATAGGGATGGGTATCGGCCATAAACATATAGTATTTAATCATACTTGGAAACTTGGGAGTATCCTCTTTTATACTGAATACTATATTTTTGGCATCCTTGGCTACTATAGCATAATACACGCGCCCTACTACACCTACACATAGAACATAAGCCATAGCAAAATGAAGCATGCGCGGCGTATCCATATTGCTGAACAGCTTGAATCCATGTGGGCTGTGAATATAATACCCGGTCAATATCAGGAGGGTGATAGCAATCATATTGGTCCAGTGAAATATCCTGATCCAGATAGAATGTCTAACTTCCATCTCTTTAATCACTTTCTCACCCCCTAATTAATCTTGAACTGGCTGATCACCTTTTTATCAGGAGTCATAATATGGATCGCACACGCCAGACAGGGGTCAAATGACCTTATAACCCGAACTACCTCAATGGGATTACTGATATCTTTTACCGGTGTCCCGATCAGTGCTTGTTCCATGGTTCCCAGTTGTCCCCGATCATCACGCGGTGACATATTCCAGGTACTGGGAACAATAGCATTGTAGACTGCGGTTCTGCCATGTTCAATTCGATTCCAATGTCCGAGAGCACCACGGGCCGCTTCGGTAAGACCCATGCCCTGAGCCGAGGATGGAATCTTATGCGGAGTTGAAACTGGTTGACCAGCTTCCAGCTTCAGTGCCCAATCCTTCATGGTATTTGCCAGTGTAGATGCTTCCACCGCCCGGGCAAAATGACGGCCCATTACGGAGAATGCTTTTTCACCGAGAGCAACTACATCTTTTTGTTTGGAAACTATGGCTCTGGCCAAGGGGCCTACTTCCATAACTTCACCATTATACCGCGGTGCTTTCAGGAAGGAATAAGCATCCTTCTTGTCTACATCCGGTTCAACAGTTGCCTGGTCTGGTGTTAATGCAATGCCATCCTTGAACCAGGAATACTTTACCTGCTCCGTAATTTTGTCAGGTTCCAGCTCTTGGTATTGACCACGTAAATATATACCCGCCGGGAAGAATTTATTCTTCTTGATATGGTCCATACCTTCCTCCTGCGGGAAAGCACCATAAGCCAACATGTTCATACTGCCCCGGCCTATATCAAAATAATCAGAGTAGGCACCAGCTACCGCTTTCACAGTAGGAACATAAATATTATCAATAAAATCAATTAACTCATCCAAACGAGTTATAAACTCAAATATTTTCTGACTGTTGGGTACTTCAGTTACTCCACCGGGAACAATCGCCTGCTGGTGAGGCATTCTGCCGCCCCAGAGAGCAGTCATTTCATGAGCTTTACGCCGCATATTAAGAGCCTGCAGATAATTATCTACTGCCTGTTTATTGACATCCTCAGGCAGACGGTAATCTCCCTGGTAACGGGGAACAAATGGTGGTACATCCGGGCCCAGTACATAGTCTAGTGCAGCCAGATGAAAGAAGTGTAAAATATGAGATTGCAAAAAGTTGGAACCTAAAATAAGATTCCGAATGATCCGGCCATTGGGAGGCGGTTCAATTCCAAAAGCATCATCCAAAGCCAGCGATCCCGCGCTGGCATGTCCGACCGGTCAAACGCCGCAGACGCGCTGCATGATCTGCTGAGCATCACGAGGATCACGGCCACGCATAATTAGTTCCAATCCTCTGAATAGCATCCCGCTGGCTTGCGCATTTACTACAGAACCAGCTTCCACCTCAACTTCAACTTTAAGATGCCCTTCTATTCTGGTTACGGGATCAATGATTACTCTTTCAGCCATTAAATGTCACCTTCTTTCTCTTCGTTTTTACCACCAATACGACCAGTCATTACATTCCCGGCCAGGTGTCCTCCAATACCAAGTACGGCTGCTGCTCCCAATACGCCGCCAATTTGATCAACCGTGGCAGTCATGGCAGGACCAACCGGTACTTCGGGCATTCTCTCATAAATTGGCCATCCCGGGAACTGCGGCTCAGTACAAGCCAGACAGGGCGCGCCTGACCGTATACACCAGTTAACTCCACTGTTCCAGGAACGTGTACTGGAGTCACAAAAAGCGAAGGGACCTTTGCAGCCTAATTCCAGCAGGCATCCAGGGTCACCAAAGTTTTTGGCAAATATGGCATTATCAAAATATTGACGTCGTTCACAATTATCATGAATAATTTGACTGAAGAACATCTTTGGCCGACCAAAGCTGTCCAATTCCGGTATATCCTTATAAAGCAAAATATGAGCGATGGTTCCCACCATCCAATCGGGATGTGGCGGACAACCAGGTACATTAACAATAGGTACATTCTTGACAACATCACCAACTGGCTTACATCCGGTAGGATTAGGCGGAGTAGCAGGCAGACCACCGTAAGCCGAGCAGGTGCCAAAGTTCAATATGGCCGCAGCCTGGCTTCCCAGTTCCTTTACCAAATCCAGGAAGGTGATGTGATGCCCATCACGCTCTCCTACCATGCAATACTTGCCATCAGCACCGGTTGGAACTGCTCCTTCAACCACCAGGTAGAAATTTTTGGAGTTTTCCCGGGCGGTTTTAAAAATACCCTCATTAAGTCCCAGATCTCCAGAAGCTGCGGAAAGATTGGGATGATAACGAACACTAATAGTTTTCAGCAATACATCCTTGATATCTGGATGGACTGTATTTAACAGTGAAATAGAACATCCTGTGCAGCTGGCTCCCTGAATCCAGATAACCGGTGGTGCACCGGCTGCTACTGCCTCAGCCATAAACGGGGCCAAATACCCTGACAGGGATATGGCAGCAGCCGATCCTGCACATAGCTTCACAAAGTCACGCCGACTCAGTTTACTAGGCATCCAACTCATTCCCCCCAACATAAATAATTACTAATTCACCATTTGAAACTATTCCAATCCACAATCAAGTGACTTTACTGCACTATGCCATTGTCAAGAAAATTAACTCCGGCAAATTTACTGAGCAGCAGGCTGGTCACCTTAGCTAATTTTAGCTTTCTCTATCTATATTTAAGCCCGCTTCGCGCTCACCTCCCTCAAAAGCCACTCATTCCATTCACTTATGCCCTCACCGGTTCGCCCCGAAACCAAAAATACCGGAGCTAAAGGGTTGATTTGGGCCAAATCTTCCCTGAACCGTTCCAAACTAAAATCGGTATAAGGCAACAAGTCAATTTTATTCAGTACAATAACTCCTGCTTCCCTAAAAATCAGGGGATACTTGGTTACTTTATCATTGCCCTCGGTAGTACTTATAACAACTGCTTTTAAGTCTTCACCCAGGTCAAACTCAGCCGGACAAACCAGGTTGCCAACATTTTCAATGAAAAGCAAATCCAGATTATCACCAGGTAATTCCTGAAATGCTTTGTCTACCATACCAGCATCCAAATGACAGGCCCCCTCGGTATTAATCTGAACTACCCGCACCCCTTTTTTTTCGATACGCTGAGCATCCTGATCCGTATACAAATCACCCTCAATAACGCCTAATTTAAGCTTGCCATTTAAACTATCAATGGTTTTTTCCAGGATAGTTGTTTTACCGGAACCCGGGGAACTCATTAAATTAATAACCAGTAAATCCTGTGTGGAAAATATATTGCGGTTTTTGCGGGCCAGCAACTCGTTAGCCCCCAGTATATTATGTTCCAGGCGGACTTTCACCATCGCACTATTCTCCTTCGTAATAATCCAGATACAATTCCCTTCCCTGGATTATATCTACCTGATTTGAACCGCAGCCCGAACAAACAAATATATATTGTTCCTGCTGGGTAAACAATTGCTGACACTGCTGACAGCTACAAACAACTTCCTTTTCCTCTATTTCCAAAACTGCGCTCCGAAATAACTCTTCGTCCGTACTGATAACCTCAAAAGCAAACTGCATACTGTCCGGCAGGGCCATGGACAACTTGCCTACTACCAATCTAACCTTGCTTACCTTGCTGATACTATTAGCAGCGGCACTTTCTTTGACTGTCTCCATTACACCTTGCATTAATGCCAGTTCATGCATAACCAACATCCTCCTGGCTTAAGCTTTAAATTATTATTCCGGTTTTTTACATAAAAAATCCAGCAACGAAATGCTGGACATCTTAGCAAACCAATATAAACATGATATCTTTCATAGATATCCTTATCAGCCGCCTGAACTCAGCATCTCCTTTTCACAATGGAAGGCACAGTCGTTTCCCAATGTACCCAATGGCCTAAAAATCATAGTGTTCATCACCTGTAGATAATCAGGCTCGGAGAATAGTTCCTTATACTGTTCCATAAAAAAAGTCCGGCAACGAAATGCTGGACATTATAGCATACCAATATAAACATGATACCTTTCATAGGTACATTTATCAGTTGCTAACCTCAGCATCTCCTTTTCACAATGGAAGGCACATTCGTTTCCCAATGTACCCAATGGCCTGAAAACCATAGTATTCATCACCTGCAGATAATCAGGCTCGGAGAATAGAGTATTGATTTTTTTTATTCACTCAGTATACTACCCTTCTATAAAGAATAGTAAAACTCCTGCATTAAAATACTAATTCTCAATTTTTATTTAAATTTAACATTTTTTAGACAATATTACCTATTTT
>JAAYBS010000005.1 GCA_012718855.1 Syntrophomonadaceae bacterium | reverse complement strand
TTACCTGCGCATGCTGGAAGTTAATGTGGAAGATTTGGAGAATGGCAGTCGTTTCCGTTATGAACAAGCTCCTCCGTTGGAAACACTGTTGGATAAACTGTTGGAATTGCGTACCCAATTCAGGGAACAGAAAATGTATGATAAAGCAGATATAATTCGCGATAGTCTGCAGGAAACAGGTATAATATTGGAAGATACTGCAGAAGGGGTCAGGTGGAAACTTGTTAATATCTAAGAAAATTGATGATGCCGAATTACGTCAGTATTCTCCTATAGCTCTGGCTTATATTGGGGATGCAGTATTTGAATTGATGGTACGTACCCAGGCAGTTACGGTAGGCCCACGGCGCATCAAAGATATACATTTGGAAACCGTGCAAAAAGTTAATGCCCAAAGCCAGGCCCAGGTAATCAGGCAGATATCCTCCCAGCTTAGTGATGAGGAAAAAGATATTGTAAGGCGGGGCAGAAATGCCCATAGTACTCCACCACGTCATGCTGACCATAGTGATTATCGCATGAGTACCGGCTTTGAGGCCTTATTGGGATATCTGTACCTGAAGGGTGATTATGAACGTCTTCAGGAAATGGTCGCAGCGGCTCTAAGCCAGGAAGAGGCTCCGGCATTGAAGGATTTATATAAGGGAGGGTAATAATGTGATTGTTGTAAAACCACAGGTACTGGTTCCGGAAAGTGAATTACAGGAAAGTAAACTGGCCAGGTTGGAGCGTTATGCACGAATTTGTTATAAATCTGAACAACGTATGGGTGAGGATTATAATCCCCAATTCTTAAAATCAATCCTGTCACGCGGTCATGAGTCAGTAATCGAACATGAAAAAGTTACTGTTATGTTTATTGTGGACCGGGGTATATCCCATGAAATAGTACGTCACCGTATTGCCTCCTACAGTCAGGAATCAACGCGCTACTGTAACTATACTCAAGATAAATTCGGTAATGAAATTACGGTAATAGAACCATACTTTTTTCTGGACAAGCCGGCTTATAAATTGTGGCAGGAATCCTGTCTGGCAGCTGAAAAAGCTTACATACAGATGTTGGAATCAGGCAGCAGTCCCCAGGAAGCCCGTTCAGTTCTACCTACCTGTCTGAAGACGGAATTGGCGGTAACCTTTAACCTGCGTGAATGGAGACATTTTTTTACTTTACGATGTGCCGGCCCGGCTCATCCTCAGATGAGGCAGGCAGCTATTCCATTACTGTTATTATTTCAACAGCGTATGCCAATAATTTTTAATGATATTGACTATGACCATTCCATGGAACCACAACATTATGCAGATATTATTTTAACCGATGACCTGTTCAACCCTCTAAAGGATCTATAAATTGAGAAGTTAAAAACATACTCAATATATTGCGGTAAGCTGTAAGGAGAAAGCATTTGAAAGAAAAGATTGCTGGTATTAACAGTATAATGGAGGCTCTGCGTGGAGGCAGGAAAATACACCATATATATATCCAGGAAGGACGCAAAGGTAAACGTATAGATGAACTGACCGCTCTGGCAGAAAAAAGGGGCGTCCATATTCAATATACGGAAAAATTGAAATTGGACAAGTTTTATCAGATCGGCAATCATCAGGGAATCGTAGCCCAGGTTGATGCCTACCAGTGTGCCGAGGTGGAAGAAGCCTTGGAACAGGCGGCCTTAAAAGGAGAGGAACCTTTCTTATTGGTATTGGATGGGATAGAAGACCCTCAAAACCTGGGTTCAATTATACGGACAGCTGAATGTGCAGGGGTTCATGGTGTTATATTGCCTCGTCACCATGCCACCGAAGTTACTGATGCAGTAGTCAGGGCTTCAGCAGGAGCAGTGGAACACATGAAAGTTATACGTGAGACCAATCTGGTAAATACATTAAAACAGCTGAAACAAAAAGGTTTTTGGATTATTGGTGCTGACATGAGCGGTGAAAAAAGTTATTTTAGTCAGGTGCTGCCCCGTCCGGCAGTATTAGTAATTGGCAGCGAAGGCAAAGGAGTACGGCGCCTGGTCAGGGAAACCTGTGATATGGTCGTAAGCATTCCCATGAAAGGGCAAACCTCATCATTAAATGCCTCAGTAGCAGCAGCCCTGTTAATTTATGAATTAGTTCGCCAGAAAACAGAGGACCTTCCGGAAAACAACCCGTTATAAATAGCTAAAATAAGTATTAAAGGGATAAATATCGTATCTTGACGGTTACGCGGTCAGTGGATATAATAAAGTAGATGTCTGCAACCCTTGTCAATTCTTATGTCTTGCAGAAAAATAACTTCATGGAGGCGATTGAATGCCTAATTCTGTCGCTCTAAAGGTATATATCACCTATTCTGAAATGACTGATGAAGAAATCGTAGAGCTGGCTCAAATCGGCGACCAATTTGCTGTAGAATACCTGGTTGACAAATATAAAAATTTTGTACGTGCCAAAGCAAGGTCATATTTTTTAATTGGAGCGGACAAGGAGGATATAATCCAGGAAGGCATGATTGGCTTATTTAAAGCTATACGTGATTACAAACTGGACAAGCTTACTTCCTTCAGAGCATTTGCCGAACTATGTATCACGCGTCAGATCATTACTGCTATCAAAACTGCTACCCGACAGAAACATATTCCGCTAAACTCTTATGTATCGTTAAACAAACCTATCTATGATGAAGAATCCGATCGCACCCTTATGGATATTCTATCTACTACGAAGATTACCAATCCTGAAGAAATAATTATTAGTCGGGAAGAATTTATCTTCATCGAGAAAAAAATGGGAGAGATACTTAGTTCGCTTGAGTGGAAAGTACTCATGGCTTATCTGGAAGGTAAATCCTATCAGGAAATCGCAGTTGAATTAAAACGACATGTGAAATCCATAGACAATGCTTTGCAAAGAGTAAAACGCAAACTGGAAAAATATTTGGAAGACCGTAATGAATTATAAAAATATTTATAATGTATAAGAATTTCAGTAGACCCGATAAATAGTCCTCAAAAAGTATGAATATATTTAGATATTATTAAGTTATAATAAAATACATTTAGAAGTTAATATTTTACAATCTTAATTACAACTACATAAATAATGACCCAAACAGCGTCTTGCCGGGACCAGAGGTAATCTGACAGACGCTGAAATTTTTGCTCATACAAACGATCAGCTGCTATTGACTTTAATTATTGCAGCGGTTAAAATATTATTTGCTGAGCCGAGCTAGCTCAATGGTAGAGCAGCTGATTTGTAATCAGCAGGTTGCGGGTTCAAATCCTGTGCTCGGCTCCAAAG
>JAAYBS010000051.1 GCA_012718855.1 Syntrophomonadaceae bacterium | reverse complement strand
TTATTAATTAATTTGGAGGCGGATTATTCATGGTGAATAAGATTTTCTATTGCCAAAGTATATCAAATTTTTTAACCTGACTTTTCCTGACTGGTTACTGATTTTAACTGACAAATTTAATTTAATAAATAAAGTTTATTACCCTTATATAAAGTAAATTATTTTTATGGACACAGATAACGCAGATTTACGCAGATTAACACAGATTTTTTATTAATTAATTTGGAGGCGGATTATTCATGGTGAATAAGATTTTCCATTGCCAAAGTATATCAACCATCTGGTAGATTTATCCGGATGGTTTTACATTACATTTCTTTTTTGTTTTAAATTAAGGATTAAACTGATTTCACCCTGACCACGGTTTGTTCGTCGTGCTATTTCATTGATGCTAAGTCCCTGCTCATATAAACGCACTACTTCATGATGTATGTCTGACTGCCCAAACTGGTTTTGTATTGTTTCAGCTGTATTTGTTTTTATTTGGTCAAAAGTTGCTTCATTATTTAATTCAGAGCTAAGATCAACCTCTGAGATGGTGGCATTAATTATATTATTGCAATATTCCATAAATGCCTGGCTCGGTTTGTCTTCAGAATTTAAACTATTCTCCGGGGATAATATACTTTTGCTCTTACTCGCCTGGGACTGAATGTCAGTTACTATTTGATCCGATAATTGCAATGCCACTGCCATCAGGTTTTCCAAGTCCCTTTTTACCGCCAGACTTTCTTCAATAGTCATTTTGATTTGCTCACGGGCATTTTCAATATTATTTCTCTGCTTATATAAAACAGTTAAATTCAGAATTAGTAATACCAACAGAACTCCTAATAAAAAGTTTGTAATAGAATTCACGCACCCTTCTAGGCTTTGATATCGATATTTTTACCCCGATGCTCGTCTTTTAATAATTCTTCGTCGATAGGGTCCTCTTCAAGCTTGTCCTGCTTTTTTTTCTTTTTACGTTTTTCTTCCTCTTCCTGTTTATCACGAATAAGGGTAGCTTCACTACGTAAGTTTTGGCTGACAGTTTTACTGTTGGTCTCAGTTTGTTGCAATATTTGCTGGGCAAATTGTTGTTGCCGGTTATTATGATCTGTTTTTTCCGCTTGCTGTATCTTAGCTACATCGCCAACTTTTTGTACGAGAACCTGCATGTCAATACTTCTAATTGTCATAACGCATCCCCCTTTTTAACGCAGCGATGTAAGCCTTACTTCTCCTTCTTCAAGTATAAATTCTGAATATTTAATAGGATCATTTACTATATAAATAGCATGGCCTATACTAATTCGAACCCCTGGATAGGCTATTTCAAGGGCCCTAACCCGAGCTGCCTGAACACGTTCAAATTCTTCCTCTAAAAATTTAATTCTGTCATCCATTGCTGCCAGTTCCTGTCGTATGGTTTTAAATTCATCCAGCATTTTAATTAAAGCCAACCTTTTACTATCGGGCAGATTTTCCGTTGATATACCACTTCTCTGAAAGACCTGTAAATTATGATTCAAAGCATCCAGTTGTTTGCGTTTCTCATTACCCCGTTTTAATAATTGTTGATATTCTTCACGGTAATAAGGATTTATACCAACTTCAACCGTGGTTTGTGTTGCCAGTTGAGATCCCAGTACCTTTGCTTCAATCAGATAAGAGGCCTGAATAACGCCACCTACTATGGCAGCTCTACGCTCGCTCACTTTAACACTCCCACCCGCTTTAACATATGACTGCATAATAGCTTCAGCAATCATAACATCTCCGCCTGCTTCCACTCGTGAGTTTTCTGCAAAACGAGCAAATATATTTTTTTCTGCTTTGACAAAGCCTTTTATTCCAGTTGTTATACCACCTTTTACAACAATATTACCTCCAGCAGTTATTTCTGCTCCTTCAATAAAACCATTAACTTGAATATCTCCTGCTGCTTTGACTTTAAAGCCGGTGGTAACATTGCCAATAATAATTATATCTCCAGTAAAATCAACATTCCCGGTACCAAAATCTATATCCTGAGCAATGGTTAAAACTGAATCTACTATTACTTTTCCATCTATTATATTTACATGGCCATCACAGGCTGCGTACAGTTTTAATTCCTCTTCATCTGCTACCGTATTTTTGCCCCTTGGCAACCTATAATCCTTACCTTTTTTGGGGGGTATTTCCTTTCCAGTTACATCTGTACCGGGGGTTCCCTCAGTAGGAGGAATTTTTTCAACTAATAACTCACCTGCTTTAACATTATGAATCAGACCTAAATCATAATAATTTGCATTACCCTTTTCATCCACCTTCGGTCCGATTCGTTCTTTAGGTAAAGGAAACTTTACAATCAGGCGACCATCTTCTCCTGTGACAGCATCAGTACCACTTGCTACCAGAATTTTATCATTCCAGTTTTTTTCCTGTAAAGCTGCTTCGATTGCCTGAATGGAAATATTATGTACTACTCCTGCTTCTTCCAGAGCCTTCATTACTTTTTCCTTAGAACATGCCACGCCTTCACCAACTGGTGCAGTAACTTCTACAAATGCCTGCATTTTGCCCGGTCCAAATGATATTTTAACTTGTCCATCTATTCGTATATCGCCCTCAGACATGTCTTTCCTCCTTTTAAACCAGCAAGTGTTTCTTTTTACTTAAACTGCCTCTTAGTCTTAAGATTGCTTTGGTATGTAATTGAGAAATACGTGACTCTGATAGTGATAAAGCAGTGCCGATTTCTTTTAAAGTTAAACCTTCATAATAATAAAAATAAACTACCATTTTTTCTTTTTCCGGAAGACGGGAGATAGATTTTGACAATAATTCTTTTACTTCTTCCAGTTCCATTATACTAAGTGCATCAGGCGCATCATCTTCCTGAAGCATTTCAACTATGCGCCTTTTCTTTTCTTCACCTTCTTTTCCCGGTAAAAAATCATCTAATGATATTATCGTAGTTGCAGCGACATCTCTTAATAGAGTATTATAATCCTGCAAAGAAATACCCAATACTGCTGCTATTTCTTCGTCAGTTGCTGCCCTGCCCAGTTCACTTTCTACTTTGGCATAAGCCTTTTCTAATTCTTTTCCTTTTTGTCTAACTGATACTGGTACCCAATCCATGGATCTTAAACCATCTATCATTGAGCCACGAATACGCGTAATGGCATAAGTTTCAAATTTGATATTACGTTGAGGATCAAATTTTTCTATGGCATCAATTAATCCTTCTATGCCATAAGAAATCAGTTCATCAATTTCTACCACCGATGATAAATTTATAGCCAGACGGTTAGCCACATATTTAACGAGATGAGCATAATAAACTATCAGTTCATCCCGTGTTTCCAGGTCATTATTTTCTTTGTATCTAAGCCAAACTGAACTCATGTCAGTTTTCACTATAATACTCTCTCCCCGTGTCCAATAGTTCTAACTAACAAATCCCCCGTTTCCGGGTCAAATGTAATCGTCCTGCCATGATTACCTCCGGTATCAGACGCCAGCAATTTTATATTATATTTTTTTAGAGCTTCTTCAACCGCCTGAGCATTGCGGACTCCAATTTTCATAATATCGTTATCACCGGAAAACTTAAACATTTGAGCTCCTCCAGCAATCTTGGCCTGTAATCGGGAAACTGATGCTCCTTGTTTTTGCATCTCCTCTACAACCATATCCACAGCGCTGTCAGCAAATTTAGCCCTATTTTGAGGATTCTTGGCCTGTACAATGGAAGGTAGCATAATATGGGCTAAACTCGCTATTTTCAGACTTTTATCTATAATACATATACCGATGCATGAACCGAGACCGGCAGTCATCAGTTTATCCGGTGGCCGAGCAATTTTCATGTCAGCCATTCCAACCTGTATAATTTTGCTCATTAAAAATTCACTCCAAGCGCTGATAAAATGACACTTAGTGATTCGGGTTCCGGTAATAGAAAGAAATGTCCAACTACATCAACATCTTCTTTTTTAAACTGGGTTTCCAACAGGAGAACATGATCTGCAATCTGTCCAAACTGAGCCAGGATGGCATCAATAATAGCTCCCGCCATATCCATTCCCAAAGCAGGTACTGATGGTGAAAAACTTAACTGAGTAAACATAGCCAACGAATTTAAATAGGTAGCAGAAATAATATTTCCCAGCTCCATCATGGCAGATATATCCATATCACTCAATTCTTCCGGATTGGTAGAATATAGTTCTTTGCCTATCAGCATATCAGCCAGCAAGCAGGCCTTATCAATTGGTAATATAAATAAAATACTAAGGGGAGCTGAACCGGAAACATTCAGATATATCCCCACTACATGTGATTCTGCACCACCGATTAGATCTGCTACATCTTCAAAAGGCAAAATACTGACCTGCGGAACATCCATATCAATTTTGGAATTTACCATTTGAGCCAATGCAGTCGCGGCATTTCCAGCCCCTATATTACCTATTTCTTTTAACGCATCTAATTGGATACTGGATAATTCGTTAAAATTATCTGCCATTAATCAATCACCGCCAATCTATCATTCAAATATTTTTAACAAATCCAGCAGTATCAGTAATCTACCTTCAAATTTGGCTATACCTTTTATATGCTCAGCTTCAATTGAACCATATACTTTGGAGGTAGGTTCAACTTCGTCTTTTTTAATTTTAAGGACCTCAGAAACCTCATCAACCAGAATTCCAACTTTTAATTCATCATATTGAAATACTATAATACGTTTATCCTCATCATTGCCGGAAGCCTGCAGATTAAATTTAGTATGTAAATTAACAATGGGGATAATATTGCCACGCAGATTAATAACCCCTTCTATATGTCTATCACTACGGGGAATCCTGGTGATATTCAATAATCGGTTAATATCCTGCACATACAGTATCTCCACTGCATATTCTTCCTGCCCAAGCTTGAATGCTACGACTTGGAACTCTTCATTTGCAAATATAGTTTGTTCATTATCGGTAACTATCGCCTTTTCCATTTAATTGCCCTCCTTTAGAACAGAGTAGCTATATCCAATATTAAACGCACATTTCCGTCCCCAGCTACTATAGCTCCTGCAATTCCAGGAACTCCAGCCAGTAATTTCCCCAGTGACTTAATTACAATTTCCTGCTGTCCAATAAGAGAATCTACGACTAATCCAATCTGTTTATCTGCCCGACGTACAACTACAACATACATGTCATCGTTAGCAGCTTCATCAGGAACTTCCAATAATTTGCCCAGACGATATAATGGAAGTACATTACCTCGCAACATGATTACTTCCTGATTTTGCACCATTTTAATATCAGCTTCAGTAATTATCGTAGTCTCATCTACCGAGCTAAGGGGAATTGCATAGATTTCATTCCGTACTGATATCATCAATGCCTGGATGATTGCCAGAGTTAAAGGTAATTTAATTTTAAATTTAGTTCCAGTTCCCAATTTGGAGTCAACATTTATTTCGCCATTAAGGGCTTCGATTTTATTCTTAACTACATCCAGTCCAACTCCTCGTCCCGAAACATCGGTAACTTGATCTGCAGTGCTGAAACCAGGTGCAAATAATAGCTCAATGGCTTCTTCCCGACTGAACCCTTCAGCTTCACGTTCACCTATTAATCCCTTATCTACAGCCTTTTGTATAATACGCTCCGGATTAATACCTGCACCATCATCTTCAACTTCTATGTATACGTTGTTGCCTTCGTGCCTGGCACGCAACATTAGAGTTCCTTTGGCTGGTTTACCAGATTTAACTCTTTCTGAGGGTAATTCAATTCCATGATCTATTGCATTTCTTAATAGGTGGATTAATGGATCTCCAATTTCATCAATCACGGTTCGATCCAACTCTGTTTCTTTTCCTTCCATCAGAAAATCAATTTCTTTATTTAAATCTTTGGATAAATCGCGAACCATACGAGGAAAGCGATTAAATACCTGTTCTATAGGTACCATCCTTACTTTCATAACTACTGATTGTAAATCACCACTAATACGATCAATTTGCTCAATCGTTTCATTTAGCTCAGTAATTTTCTCAGTAGCTCCAATTTGTTCCAAACGTCCTTTATGCATTACCAGTTCACCGACCAGATTCATTAAACTATCCAATCGATCTATGTCAACTCTAACTGTTTGTTTAATTTTACCAACCTTTTTGTTACCAACTAAGTTGTCTGCTTCTGATATTGATGCTGCTTCAGTTTTTACCGGTTCTCTGGCAACCGTCAAACTTTCTACCTGAATTTCGGTTAGACTTTGAACTTTTATTTCAGATATTGACTCCAGACGTTTAATAATACTCTGACTATCTGTTTTACTGATAATCAAGATATCGAAATAATTATCAAACTTGCCTTCCTCTAACTCCTGAGCGCTAGGATTGGATTTTATAATCTCACTGTCTTCTTCAATAGCTTTAAAGACCATAAATGCTCTGACCGACTTCATTAATGAATCGGGCGCCACTTCAATCCGCAGGTTTAAGACCTTAAATCCCCGGGTGTTAGCTTCCCGCAAGACGGTCAAATCATAATCGCTAAATTGAAATGTTGGTTCAGCGTTTTCAGTTAATACATCGGAGACACTGTCGTCTACAACTTCGCAATTAATCATTTCCGTATTTAAGCTATTCGTAGTACCACTCTTAATACTCTGTAATATGTAAATTAGATCACTGTTATCAATCTCACCATTTCCGCCAGTCTCTATTTGTTCGATAATAGTCTGAATACGGTCAAAACATTTAAAGATTGCATCAGTGCTGATGGGATCAACCTGTAAAACCCCTTCTTTAAAATCAACCAGTACATCTTCCATGTGATGCGTTAAATCTGCCAGGTCTTCAAACCCCATAGTTGACGACATACCCTTTAATGTATGCGCTGCCCGAAATATTTCATTTAGAGCCGACATATCCCCGGAGTTTTTTTCTAAATCAAGTAATTTCTGATTTAAGTTGCCCAGGTGCTCCTTACTTTCTTCCAGGAAAATGTCCAGATACTGGGACATATCCATTTTCATTAATGACACCTCCCTTAATAATCATTAATCTTGGAACGTTTATTGTAATAGCATCTTTACTATCGCCTTACTAATTTCGGGTAATGGAACAACTAAATCAACCTGCCCGGTTTCAAAAGCTGCTTTGGGCATACCATAAACAATAGAGGTTGATTGATGTTCAGCAATGATTTTTCCGCCGCAGCGTTTTACTGCTTGTAAACCTTCACTTCCATCACGCCCCATACCAGTCATAATTACACAGACCATATGAGACCAAAAATGTTGTGCTGCTGAGTCAAACATTACATCTGCTGCAGGTCTTAGCCCTCCCCGCGGCTCTGATTTATTTAGACTTACCTGTAATGTTTTAGGGGTAGGAGTACATACGGTTAAATGAAAATCTCCCGGGGCTATATATGCACATCCTGGAACTATTGCATCACCATGTTCGGCTTCTTTAACCCGTATTTGTGACAGCGAATCCAATCTCTCCGCCAGTGAACGGGTAAAACCCGGGGGCATATGCTGAACAATTAAAACTGCTGCATCCAAATTACCAGGTAATTCGGGAACTACCTGATGTAAAGCTTTGGGACCGCCAGTCGAAGTACCAATCAATACCAATTTATTTAATTGGCGACTGGTATCCACTTTTTTAATTGTTTTTACATCTGGTGGTGGTAAAGGTTTTACCTCCTTTATATTAAAATTCGTCAATTTTTTCTTTGTACCTGCTGCAATTTTAATTTTTCTAATGATATCGTCTTTTACGGATTCAATATCCAATGAAATATGTCCGGATGGTTTGGTAATAAAATCAACTGCTCCCAGTTGTAAAGCTTTTACAGTTTGTTCGGTTCCGGATTTGGTTACACTGCTTAACATAATTACTGGAAGCGGATTGACTTCCATGATCCTGGCTAAAGCTGATAAACCATCCATATTAGGCATTTCAACATCTAAGGTAATAACATCCGGCTTTAATTCGCGTATTTTATCCAGAGCATCAAGTCCGTCCCGAGCTTTACCAACTACCTCCAATTCCGGATCTTCATTAATAATATCAGTAATAACTTTACGCATAAATGCAGAGTCATCTACTACCAGAACTCTGGTTTTGGACATAGGCATTCTCCTTTACTTTATAAGTCCTTTACGAATCCATTCCCTTTGTTTATCAAAAATAAATTTAAAGATCTTATCTCGCTGAATTTCAGTAATATCTTCGTATCCGACGGCCACTTTAATTCGCTTTAACTTATCAACTTCTTCAAGGAATACCCGAATAACTTTTGCAGTACAGCGTATAACCTCCCGCTCCTTAAGTATAAGTTCCAATTCCAATCTGTCCCCCTGCTGAAGCTTGTCCTGCACTATAAACAGAACTCCACCCGCACTTATATCTATAGTTTGTCCATGCATTATATTATTGGATTTCTCCGGATCCAATAATATATATCGTATGGGTAAATTAATTGGTAATCTGACATATTCACGTTTTTGTTCAATAGTTTTTAATTCCGAAGGTTTTTTTACAATTAACACTGGTATCGGATTATCCTTACGGCTAACCACTACAGTATCAAAAATATAATTAATTTGTTTTACTCTTAACGTTACTTGAATAGTTTGACCCGGTCTAATATTTAAAAGAATGCTGTTATGAATCGGCGCCGCCAGAGACAGATACTCAGTACCACTATCTTCAATACGACTGGGATATCTTAATGATCCCTTATCCTGATTCCTTTCATCAATTAGTTCAATCTCAACCAGTTGATTGGTTTTTAAAATACTTGCATCCAAATTTTGCATCTCCTTAATACTTTAACGAGCCATCGTCATTATACGCTTAAAGAAGTTCCTTATCCCCTTGCTGGCAGGCTCCTGCCCGGTAGATTCTTCTCCTCGGCTATACAGTATTCTCTCAGCAATATTATCGATGTTACGGGAAGCTTTACTGCGTGGATATAATTGTATAAACGGTTGTTGTTGTCTGATACCTTCACCTACCATTTCATCATCAGCTATGTAGCCCATTGGTATCAGATTAATCTGCAAATATTTCTGACATACCAGTTTTAATTTCTCTGCAACCAGAATACCTTCCGACTCGTCTACCACTCGATTAACTACTAAAAATACTCTGCCCGGAAATTGGTTGCGATCCAGACTCTTTATAACCCCATAAGCATCCGTTAATGATGTGGGTTCAGGTGTAGTTATAATCATTACATCATCTGCAGATAATAAAAAGTACATAACATTACTGGAAATCCCGGCGCCGGTATCCAGTATCATGTAATCATATTCGTTATCCATTTTGTTCAGGGCAACTAATAATCGTTTAAATTCCATCCCGGATAGATTGGCTAACTCCTGAATTCCAGATCCTCCTGGAATAATTCTTAATCCTGACGGTCCGGTAATAGTAATTTCCTCAATCGATTTATTGCCCTGTACCAGATTGTAGAGATTATATTTGGGTAGCGCCCCAAGCATGATATCAAGATTAGCCATACCTAAATCGGCATCCATCAACAACACTCGTTTTCCTTTAGCACTCAAACTCAGGGAAAGATTCAAAGCCAGCGTACTTTTACCCACCCCACCCTTGCCGCTGCTAATTGCAATAACACGAGCTCTGCGGTTCTCGTTGCGCAACTCGGTTTCTATCTGTTGGCGGACATTATTGGCCATTTCTCTTAATTTATCAGCCTGATCCTTCATAATATCTCTTCCTTCCCCAATAGCAACCTGGCCAGATTAAGAGCATCCGGTACTTCGATGTCATCCGGAACACTCTGGCCATTGGTAATATATGCGATGGGTTTCTTAATTTCATAAATAGCATTTAATATTTGTCCATAACTAAAAGTCTCGTCAATTTTTGTAAATATTACTTTATCAATTCCCACTGGTTCAAAACGGTTGAATATTGCTATTAATTCATTAGTATCCGTTGTAACACTTAGCACCAATATAGTTTCATCAGGTCTGGCAATTTCCACATACTGCTTCAATTCTTCCAATTGTTCCTGATTATAAGGACTTCGACCGGCAGTATCAACAAATACTATATCCAAATCTTTATATTTAGCTAATGCTTCCATAAATTCAACCGGCGAAAAAACTACGCTGATGGGTATACCAGTAATTTCTGCAAAAGTTCTTAATTGGTCGGCTGCGGAAATACGATATGTATCCAGTGTTATTAAAGCCGCTTTTTTACCCTCCAATAAGGTCATATTGGCAGCTAACTTTGCAATAGTCGTAGTTTTACCAACTCCAGTTGGACCGACTAAAAATACTAAAGTGGCTTGTCCCTGATTTACCAATTCAATTGGACTGACATCCTGAAGATATTCGCGCAAGGTATGTAAACAAACTTCCATGGTCCATTTATTATCAACCTTATAATCCCTGGGTAGTCTGGATTCCACACTGGTAGCAATTTGAAGGGCTAATTGATGATTAACATTATTACGTATCAGAGCATTATAGAATAATTGGACTTGCTCTGATAAACCCCTCATAAGCTCAACTTCATATAATTTTGATCTCATTTCACTCATAAGCAGGTTCATTCGTTTAATTTCTTCAATTAATTCCGGCTCTTTAATACGATTTTCTTTTAGCGGTGGTTTAAAAGCTGGCTCTATTTCGGTTTTAGGTAATGGTATTTTACGCGTCAAATCACTGCTTACTTGTATAGTATCATCAATAGCTACCGTAATTTCCACCTGATTGGGCATAAACCTGGAAAACAGTGCATTACGCTTTATTGGGCGGGAATGCAGAATTATTGCATCCATTCCCATCTCTTCTTTAGCAAGTTTAATCGCGGTCTGATAATCGCGGGCAACAAATTTTTTTATTTTCATACTGCTACCATCCCAACCACTTCCACCTCAATATTTTGCTCTATCTCATTATAGGAAAGCACTACTAAATCAGACATAAAACGATCAATTAACCGTTTAAGATAAATTCTTAGTATAGGAGCACAAAGTAATACCGGAGTTATACCTCTGCGAATTAAATCTTCAGAAACTAAAGTGATTTTTTCCATCATATGTTGTGCAAATTCCGGTTCAACCGCCAGATAGGAACCAAAATCACTTTGTTGTACTGAATCTCTTA
This sequence comes from Syntrophomonadaceae bacterium, assembly GCA_012718855.1. Lineage (GTDB taxonomy): Bacteria > Bacillota > Syntrophomonadia > Syntrophomonadales > Syntrophomonadaceae > JAAYBS01. Next base: position 9,053 of record JAAYBS010000051.1, on the reverse strand, counting down.
AACTTTCCTCAATAGCCGGATCAAGCGTTATTACCCTAATTCGATTTTCTTCACCTGAATACTGCCTCGTTATCTGGCGCTTTAAACCCTGCCTGACATATTCCGTCAACACATCTACATCACGAGTCATACGGGCATAATCAGCCAGTATCTCCATAATAGTAACCATATCTCGAATAGAAACTTGTTCTTTAAGTAAATTCGACAATACCCTTTGTAGTTCCCCTATGCTCATCAGATCTGGTATCAGTTCATCAACTACAGCCGGGTTGGATTCCCTTATAAAATCAAGAATGCTTTGAATATCCTGTCTGCCTAATAATTCAAAGGCATGATTCTTAATTACTGCCGTAAGATGAGTTGCCAATACTGAAGGCGGATCAACTACTGTATAACCACTAATTTCTGCCTGTTCTTTCTGAGATGTATCAATCCATCTGGCCGGAAGATTAAAGGCCGGTTCTACGGTATTAATTCCAACCAAATCAGTATCATTTTCAATGTTCGGACCAATAGCCAGATAGTTATCCAATAACAATTCACTATTGGCAACATCTGCACCTTTTACCTTAATTATATACATATTTGGTTTAAGCTGCATGTTATCTCGAATACGAATCGGCGGCACTACAAAACCTAATTCTACTGCACATTGTCTTCTGATCATGACAATACGATCCAATAAATCTCCACCCTGTTCACTATCGACTAATGGAATTAAACCATATCCCAACTCCAGTTCCATCTTTTCTATTTGCAGTAATTCCATTACATTTTCCGGTTTTCTAATCTGTTCGGCTTCCTCAAAATCTTCACTTGTTTCTTCTTCTGCTTCCTCTGATACTGCCCCCCGGGAAACAAAATACATAAAAGCAAATAATGCAGCCAGCATATACATGGGGACCCTGGGCATTCCGATTGTTCCAAGAATAAAAAGTATTATGGCTGCCAAACCTAATGCCTTGGGATAAGCAAACACCTGCACAGACAATTCCTTGCCCAGGCTAAAAGTTGAGGCACTACGAGTAACTACAATACCTGTAGCTGTTGAAATAAGCAAAGCCGGAATTTGTGTAACCAGGCCGTCACCCACCGTTAAAATAGTATATATTTGTACCGCTTCTGATGCTTCCATGCCCCTTTGCATCATGCCGATCAATAATCCGGCTACAATATTTATAATAACAATAATAATACCGGCAATAGCATCGCCTTTGACAAACTTGCTGGCACCATCCATAGCTCCATAAAAATCTGCTTCGTGTTGAATTTTTTCCCGGCGGTTACGAGCAGTTGATTCATTAATAAGACCTGCGTTAAGATCTGCATCAATAGCCATTTGTTTGCCCGGCATAGCATCCAATGTAAACCTGGCTGCTACTTCTGAGACTCTTTCTGCTCCTTTGGTTATAACAATAAACTGGATAATAACCAGAATGAGGAATATTATAAATCCAACTACCGGATTACCTCCGATTACGAATTGGCCAAAAGTGGCAATAACTTCCCCGGCATTTGCATTAAGCAGTATTAGCCGGGTTGAGGATATATTCAGTGCTAGTCTGAATAAGGTCATAACCAGCAACAGGGAGGGAAATACCGAAAAGTCCAACGGATCAGTATTAAACATGGAAACCATTAAAATAATTAAAGCAAAAGATATATTAAAGGTCAGCAAAATATCCAGCAGCACAGTACTCATGGGAATAATCATCATTAATACTATGCTGACTACCATGAATGCTACTATAACATCACTATATTCAATTATTCTTTTTAACCAGGGCATACGTTCCAGCATTTATTTCCTCCCGGTTAGAGAACTCTTTTTTGTTGTTGATACACGAAGGCTAATACTTCAGCAACAGCCTGATATAATTCCTCAGGAACCTGCTGACCTATTTCCAGTCCATAATACAAAGTACGGGCCAGCAAAGGATTTTCCATGATAACAACTTTATGTTCCCTGGCTACTTCTCGAATTCTTAAAGCCATATAATCCTGTCCCTTAGCAATAACCAGAGGAGCATCCATAGTTCCATAATCATACTTTAACGCTACTGCAAAATGAGTTGGGTTGGTAATAACTACATCTGCAGTGGGTACTTCTGACATCATTCTTCGCATGGCTGCCTCACGCTGGATTTGTCTTTGCCGGGACTTAACCATCGGGTCCCCTTCAACCTGTTTATATTCCTGTTTAACATCATATTTACTCATTTTGAGAGATTTTTCGTGTTCATACCATTGATAGATATAATCCAGAACACCAATAACGAGGAATACTACTCCTACTTTTAAAGCTAATTCCAGTATTATGGCTAAAATTACTTCTAAAGTTAATCCTAATTCCATATCTACAAATCGAGGGAAAATATAAAAATGTTTCTTTAAGACTGTGTATACTATGTATCCGGTAATAACTATTTTTACCAATGATTTGGCTAACTCGACCAAGGCTCGCTTTGAAAATATTCGTTTAAATCCTTCCACCGGATTTAACCTTTCCAATTTGGGGGTCAGAGGCTCAGCACTGAATATAAACCCTACCTGCAGGTAGGTTATCAATAATGCAGCAACAAAACATGCCAACATTATGGCACCGGCTAATACAGCCATAATATACAGAGACTCATATAACATGGTCATAATATACTCGGTGCTAAAATCCACTACTGTCCTGTCCAGCAAATATGTAACCGTAAAGGCCCTTAGGGTGTCAATAATATAAGGAAAGGTAACATAAAAAGCAGCAAACCCGGCTAACATTATAACCGCAGCATTTAAATCAGTACTTTTAAATACCTGTCCCTTTTTTCGGGCTTCCTCGCGGCGACGTGGCGTCGCTTTTTCAGTTTTTTCTCCGGTATCGTCTTCTGCAAATAATTGCAGATTAATTAATAATTGTTCTTTTTCATCCATTTTCATATCCCCATAAGAATCAATACCTGGTCTATATAAGCGAAAAATCTGAAAAACAGGATATTGAATATCCATATATAAACGGGTAATAAAACAAACAACATGAATAATCCCACCAGTATTTTTAAGGGCAACCCAACAATAAATACATTCATCTGGGGAACTGTGCGGGCAATAAAGCCCATAGCTATATCGGTTGTAACTACTGCAATAACAATAGGAGCAGCAATCTTTACGGCAATAACAAACAGATAAACCGTAATCTCAAAGATTAGGTCATATAACCCCTTATCCATCCTTACTCCCAAAACAGGAATAATCTTATAACTTTGTACTATAGCCTGCAGTAAATAATGGTGACCATCCACAGCCAGATAAATAAGCAGAGCTATAGCCTGTGTAAAGTTACCCATCAGGGGGATCTGAGTACCTGATTGCGGATCAACAACATTGACAATGCCAAATCCCATTTGCATATCCATCAACTGACCTGCCAACTGAATAGCTCCAAGTACAATATAAGCTACAAAACCTATAGTAAAGCCGATAAATATTTCAACAACCATGGCCGCAAGGAATAACCCCGGGGTACTCGGTTCAACAAAATATTTTATCGGCACAAAGTATGAAAGAGTTGCTGCCAGAAGTACTATAATTAATGCTTTGACTCTTCCCGGCATTTGCCTGCTGCTAAAGATGGGAGCTACTAGAAATAACCCGGTTATCCGGCTTAATATTATAAGAAAGCCCTCCAAGGCAAATGGCATTTTTTCATCTCATTTCTTTTATAATCCAACCATTTGAGGAATAGCAGAATATAGATTAATCGTAAAAGTAGTAACCACATTAAGCATCCAGGGTCCAAATATAAGCAGAACTATCAGTACTATTACTATTTTAGGTACAAAAACCAGCGTCATTTCCTGAATCTGAGTTGTTGCCTGTAAAATACTGATCAGTAAGCCGGTAATTAATGCAGCTCCCAATATAGGAGCAGAAACTAATAACACTGTAAGTACTGCCTGGTTAGCTATGCCAAGAACAATATCTTCGTACACCGTGGTACCCCCTTATTTAAAACTTAAAACTATAGACTGAATAACCAGGTTCCAGCCATCAACCAGCACAAATAACAATATTTTAAAGGGCAACGATATCATCATAGGAGGAAGCATCATCATCCCCATGGACATAAGGGCACTGGCAACTACCATATCAATTACCAGAAAGGGCACGAATATAACAAAGCCTATTTGAAAGGCTGTTTTTAACTCACTTATAATAAACGAGGGAATTAAAACATAATTAGGGATATCAGAAAAGTTACGCGGCCTGTCCATATCAGCCATTTTCACAAATAAAGCCAAATCTTTTTCACGGGTTTGTTCAAACATAAAAGTTCGCATCGGTTGCATACCTTTTTCAATAGCCTGTTCCTGAGCAATTTCACCCTTTAAATAGGGTTGAACCGCCTGGGCATTAACCTGCTGAAATGTAGGGGCCATTACGAAAAAGGTTAAAAACAAAGCTAATCCAATAAGCACTTGATTAGGTGGCATTTGTTGAGTGGCTAAGGAGGTTCTTATAAACGCCAGTACTACAATAATGCGTACAAATGAGGTTAACAGGATAACTATAGCCGGCGCCAGAGATAATATAGTTAAAAGCAGGATGAGCTGTAATGCAGAAGATAAAGTGTCAGGATTACCAGTGGCATCTCCCCCAATCTGCAGATTAATATTGGGAATCGGCAATGGTTCTGCTGACACGGATACTGGCAATATTCCAATACCCAGTAAGGTAATGGCAAATAACCCCATGATAATAAAAAATAGTTTAAACCCTTTTATCCTCTTCCATTCTCGCACGTTCTCGTGGTCCTCCCGAATTTGTCGCTGAAATATTCTGCAGTCTTTTTAATTGCTCTTCCATAAGAGAATGAAATTCGGTTTGTTTTTTGCGATTAGCCGGAACTAAAGTTCTGGTTTTAAACCAGGCTGATAGAGTATCCTTAATCACTTTAAGTACATCATTCTGATCAGGTTGTTCTTCATCATACTGATTTAACTGTTCCAAAATTTCAGGGTCATTTACTTCAAATAACACTGAAATATTATGATCAGTAACTCCTACCGCAAAAACTCTCTCCCCGACTTCACACAGAATAATTCCCCGGTTTTGTCCCAGCATAACCTCATCTACAACATGTAACCAGTTTCCCTGTATTCGCCCGGTTGCCTGCCTGGAGAACAGCCTGATTACTGCATAGGCTGCGGCGATAATCAATCCCAATACAACTATAAGTTTAAATAATTCCAACCACAGATTAAAATCCTGACGATTGGATTCACTCTGATTATCCAATTCCTGATTTAATTTATCCATATCTGCAGCTACAGCGCTAAAAGCCATAAGGTTCATTAACCCAAGCATAACTGCCAAAATTATCATAGTTCGGCGACGATATTTCATATAATCACATCCAGGCATTAATCTAAAGCCTTGCTAACTGCCTCCAGCACGCGTTCGGGTTGAAATGGTTTTACGATGAAATCTTTGGCACCCGCCTGAATAGCATCAATAACCATTGCCTGTTGGCCCATAGCACTGCACATAATAACACGGGCACTTGAATCAAAAGCTCTAATCTCTTTAACTGCGGCTATGCCATCCATTTCCGGCATAGTAATATCCATGGTGACCAAATCCGGTTTTAAATCTTTATACTTCTCAATAGCAACTTGTCCATTCTCGGCTTCGCCTACTACTTCATAGCCATTTTTACTTAGAATATCTTTGATCATCATCCTCATAAATGCAGCATCATCAACAATTAATACCCTCTTGCCCATTATTGCCCTCCTAATTACTGTAATTTGTTTACTCTGTCCATAGGACTAACAATCGCAGTTATTCTGATTCCATAATTTTCATCAATAACTACAACTTCACCTTTTGCAATTAGCTTACCATTTACAAGTAAATCAACCGGTTCTCCGGCTAATTTATCCAATTGTAAAATAGCCCCCTGATGCAAATCCAATATTTCTCTGATTGTCTTACGGGTTTTACCCAATTCTACGGATATATCCAAAGGAACATCCATAATAAGGCCAATATTCTGAGGTGTCTCAGCACCATAACCGTCTCTTAAAGGAGCAAATTGAACTGGTTGAACTGCATATTGCTGACCCTTGCGAACCCCGGAAGGAATATCCTGTGGTTGACTAACCCAGTTCTCCTGTGCTGCAGACGATGACGAACCCAGGGTTGACGAGTCCACATAATATTCTGTCGGCGGAGGCGTATTCAACTCAGGTACAGGTATTGAAGGCTCAGGAGTTTCAATAATCGCATCCAGGCTGGACTCCTCTGTTGTACTCCCCATTAACATTGCAATCATATCCTTGACGGCATCAAGAGGAATAATCTGCATTATCTCGCTTTGGACCAAACCTTCTATTTCCATATTGAATTTAATACTCACCATATCATCGTAATTACTGCTCAAATCCAGGCGATCTTTGCCCAGATCAACAACATTAAGTACTGGAGGAGCAATATCAATGCGTCGGTTAAACATAGATGATAAACTGGTTGTAGCAGAACCCATCATTTGATTCATAGCTTCGCCAACCGCGCTAAGTTCAATTTCAGTCAGAGAAATCTGTTCGCTGACTCCCGAGCCACCCATCATTAAATTAGCTATTATACAGGCATCTTCTTCTTTGATTACCAGTACATTAGTTCCATTTAACCCCTCGGTATATTGAACCTCAATCATTACATAAGGCATTGGATACTCAGCACGTAATTTTTCCGGAGTGGTAATTTCTACGCGGGGAGTTGTAATGGCTACTTTTTTACCCAGTAAAGTTGACAGGGTAGTAGCTGAAGTTCCCATGCTAATATTACCGATTTCACCCAAGGTGTCTCGATCAAAATCATTAATCACATCTTCAGTGGTTTTCTCTTCAACCACTGAATTATTACTTAATAAAGCATCTATTTCTTCTTGTGAAAGCATACCATCACTCATCGTCATTTCCCTCCTCAATAATTTGGGAAACCTGAATAGCAACTCTGTTTCCATGAACTCCTGGCTTACCCAAAAATTTGGTTTTTTGTCCTATTACTACTTCCAGGTCCTCATTAATTTTCCGTTCCAACGGAATAACATCACCTAAAGAAAGCTCCATCAGATCTTTGACGGTTATCGTTGTTTTGCCTAATATTGCTTTAGCTATTATTTGCGTGTTTTCCAATCTGGATTGAATAATAGCTACATTTTCAGACGATGTCTTCTTATTGGTAGCAGAATAATAAAAATGTACACTCAGCTTATCAACTATTGGTTCAAGTACCAGAAATGGAATACAAAGATTTATCATACCTAATACATCAAGCATTTTAGTCTCCAGAGAAATAATCAGCATAATCTCACTGGGAGAAACCAACTGTGTAAATTGGGGGTTAGTTTCAATTCTTTCCAGTGCTGGTTCCATTTCGATGATACTGCCCCAAGGTTCTTGAAGATAATCCAGCATTCGTTGCGATAATTTCTCCATAACCGTCTCTTCGATTTCTGTCAAAGCCCTGACCTTGGATGGAACATCACCAGGACCACCCAACAAACGATCCAGAAATGCAAATCCCAGGTTGGGGTTTATCTCCATAATGGAGTTCCCCTCCAGAGGAAACAGGGAAAATATATTCAAAATCGTTGGATTGGGTATGGAACGAATAAATTCTTCATAGGTTAACTGTTCTACTGACAATATTTCCATCTGGACTGGGGCACGTAATTGTGCCGACAGATAAGTTCCCAGCGAACGAGCAAAGTTCTCAAATATTACATGTAAAGTATGTATCTGATCTTTTGAGAATTTGTTCGGACGACGAAAATCATATACTTTGACCTTTTTTCTGGTTTGCTCTTCTTTTAATTCATTTGCATCAACCGAACCACTACTCAAAGCAGATAACAGAGCATCTATTTCATTTTGAGATAATACCTCGCTCACTATAACCCCCCTTTCAGGTTATAATCGCTGTTCACTGCTATTGCATAATAAAACTGGTGAAATAGACATTTTGAATAACTTCACTGCCTATCTTCCGGTTTAGATCTTTTTTAATCTCCAGCTTGATTTTCTCGCGGTTATTAGTATCCAAATCTGCCGCTGTTTTGGAAGATAAAATTGTTAAAACACTATCTTTGATAATCGGCATATAACTTTCAATTTCAGCTGCAGCTTTCTTGTTTTCTTCAGATACTTCGACAAAGACTTCTACTTTTAGAAAACGGGTCCCGGCAACATCATTGATATTTGTAGTAAATTCGCCAACCGATACCAAACTTCCTCTTGATTCCATCTGTTTTTCTGTTTCTTTTTCCGGCAGGAATGGAGCCATCATACTACGCATTAAAAAGAAGGAAAAGCCCATTGCTACTATAAATAGCACCAGTCCTATCAATATTATTTTAAAATCAATACTGCTTTTTTCGACTGCTTCCTGAGTATTTTCGTCAACCAAAATATTCTCCCTCCTTTATTTCACCTATTACTTCTTTAAATTTGAAAAAGCTGACCGATTAAATTCCACAACCTTCTCCCTGATTTGGCGGATAGATTCTTTAACTACCAGCTTCTTTCCATTGGTCAGAGTAATTATGGTATCGGGAGTCTCCTCCATACTCTCTATTACATCCACACTAATCATTAATTTTTGTCCATTTAGCCGGGTTAGCAATATCATGGGTTTGCTCCTTGAATATCCGGTTCTCCGGCAGTTACTCCCGGAGAACCGGTATTTTATGACTATCGTTTCAGATTAACCAGTTCCTGCAACATCTCATCAGAAGTGGTAATCAGGCGCGAATTAGCCTGGAAACCTCTCTGGGTTACAATCATATCAGTAAATTCTTCAGATAAATCAACATTGGACATTTCCAAACTGCCCGGCAGTATGGCCCCCATACCCTGTTCACCGGGCGCACCAATTCTGGGATCCCCGGAGTTGTTCGAGACTCTGAACAGGCTGCTGCCGGCTTGCAGCAATCCGGAAGAGTTTTCAAAATTAGCCAGGGCTACTCTGGCCAGATTACGTGATTCCCCGTTGTCATAAAC
>JAAYBS010000050.1 GCA_012718855.1 Syntrophomonadaceae bacterium | reverse complement strand
GGGTAAAAGCCTATAACAACGCCGGCGATTCAGCTTATTCATCCCTGGCCAGTGCCAATACGCAACAGGTAACAGTCATACAACCTCCACAGGAAAATAAACCGCCCGGTCAAACAACCATACTACGTTTTTATATTGATAAAGCCCAGTATTATATTAACAATATTGCCAGTCCTATGGATACAGCTCCGGTAATTAAGGATGGCAGGACTTTATTGCCGATTCGCTATGTAGCAGCTCCGCTGGGTGCTGAAGTGTTATGGGACCCAGATACCCGCAAAGTAACCATAAGTAATAATGGGACCAAGATCGAAATGTGGATTGGCAAAAACACTGCCTTGATTAACGGAGTGGAAAAAAAGATTGATCCGGATAATGCCCAGGTAGCCCCAGTAATTTTGCCGCCGGGACGCACCATGCTTCCATTACGTTTCATCAGTGAAAATTTGGGATGCCAGGTAGATTGGAACCATGATTTAAGGGAGGCTAAAGTCACTTATCCCAAGCAGTAAAAAAGGTACATCTGCACCTTTTCAGTTTTTATATATTTTGAATGACCAGGCTCCCATAATGAAATGGAGGCCTGGTTTTGTTAAGGCTATTGTAAAGTACTGGTTTATTTGCCTTCACTTTTTTATTTCCTGCTGGAACAGGGCATTTACGCATTGGTTTTCCAACAGTGGTCCGAGGCAGGTTATCAATAAATTCAACATGGGTAGGTACTTTGTTTGTTATAATAAAATCAGCTAAAAATAATCGGATTTTTATAGGAGAGGTGTATTATGGCGCAACAATTTTTCAGTCGACGCAATCTTCAATTTATGCTTTACGAAGTATTACAAGCGGAAGATCTCTGTAACTATGAGTATTTTCAGGATCACAGCCGGGATACCTTTGAATTAATTATTGATACCGTATCCAAGCTGGCCACCGATGTAATGTATCCGGTTTTTCAGGACATGGATTCCAACCCGCCGGTTTATGCCGACGGTATAGCCCGGGTGCATCCGATAGTTCGTAATTATATGCAGGAATGTGGTGCCGGGGGTTGGATTAATCCCTACATGAGTTATGAATTTGGCGGACAACAGCTGCCCAGTACAGTATATACAGTAATTGGTTTCATTATGGGAGCAGCCAATTATTCTTTGTCAGCCTATCCACAATTGACTGGTGGAGCAGCAAATCTGCTGGTTAACTTCGGCTCGAAAGAGTTACAGGATTTATATCTGGCACCTATGTTAGCCGGGCAGTGGCAGGGAACCATGGCACTTACTGAACCCAATGCCGGCAGTTCACTGGCGGATGTTAAAACTTCCGCTGAAGACAGTGGGCAGGGGTATTTTCTTATTAAAGGGCAAAAAATATTTATTACCGGAGGCAGTACTGATGCGACTGATAATACGGTGCACATGATGCTGGCCAGAATTAAAGGGGCACCTTCCGGGGTTAAAGGAATTTCGCTGTTTTTAGTTCCAAAATTTTATGTAGATGAAGCCGGGAATTTACAGGCCAATGATATATTTTGTACCGGGATTGAACATAAACTGGGTTATAAGGGATGCCCTGCCTGTCAGTTGTCCATGGGTGATAACGGCAGTTGCAGAGGTTATTTGATTGGTGAACCTAATAAGGGTCTGGCTTATATGTTCCAGATGATGAATGAAGAACGGGTTAATGTGGGGATAGGAGCAGCCTCAAAGGCTACGGCTGCTTATTATGCAGCTTTGGAATACGCACAGCAGAGATTGCAGGGAAGAAAGATCAATGATAAGAATCCAGAATCCCCGCAAATAGCGATTATTAATCATGCTGACATAAAACGTATGTTGATGTTCCAGCGTGCAATTTCTGAAGGAGCCCTGGCATTGGGTTTACAGGTAAGTAAATATATAGATCTGGCCAAAGCGGGTGAAGAATCTGAAAAAAACGAATTACTGATTGATTTCCTCGTACCGATAGTAAAGACTTATCCAGCGGAAATGGGAATATTGGCTACCAGTGCTGCTATTCAGTGCCTGGGTGGTTATGGATACTGTAAAGATTTTCCCGTTGAGCAATATTTCCGTGATGTTCGCATTGACCCGATTCATGAAGGTACTACCGGGATACAGGGACAGGATTTGCTGGGCCGTAAAGTAATCATGAAAAAAGGTCGGGCTTTTCAGTTATTTAAGGAAGAATTGTCCGGGACTATAAATACTGCCGCAGAAATTGATCAACTAAAACTACCGGCGAAAATGCTGGAAGAGGCTATGATCATGGTTGAACAAGTAACGTCCCATTTGTTGCAAACGGCGGTACAGGGAGATACGGAGAGATTTCTCAGTGATGCCTCTTTATATCTGGAAATGACGGGCATACTGACCATTGGCTGGCAATGGTTATTGCAGGGTGTGGCTGCATGCCAGGCGCTGAACGTTAATGTTTCCACAGTAGATAAGAATTTCTACCAGGGGAAAATGCTCACCATGCAGTATTATTTCGATTATGAAATGCCCCGCATTAATACACTGTGCGAGATCCTTACCCGTAATGAAGGCTTTATGAGCGATGTACCTCTGGAAACATTCGTATAAGATTAAAAATAGAACAGGAGGATACAAGATGGCTGATTTTAATTACAAGACTTTGCTGGTAGAGGTTGATGAACAGGGAATCCTGTGGCTGACGCTGAATCGACCGGAAAAACTTAATTCAGTCAACAGTATGATGCTGGATGAATTGTCCGACCTCTGGGCCAGACTGCGTCATGACTTAAAGATTCGGGTAGTAATTATGCGCGGTTCTCCGGAGTCCAAAGGTTTCTGCGGAGGTCTGGACATGTCAGACCCAATCGATCCTGAAAATGCCAATACTTATTATTTATATGACTGGCAAAGTCGGTTGGGCAGACTGCAATTAGCCATGCGCCAGATTCCCCAGCCTATAATAGCGGTGGTGCATGGAGCTGCTGCCGGAGCTGGATTCAGCTTTGCCATGGCTTCAGATATCAGAGTTATATCCAAGGATGCCCGTTTTTCAGCTTTTTATGTAAATGTAGGCCTGGGTGGAGCTGATATGGGTTGCAGCTACTTTCTTCCTCGTTTAATTGGTGCCGGGCGGGCTTATGAATTTATGCTGACTGGTCGTTTTATGAGTGCGGAGGAAGCCGTAGCGCTGGGTTTTGTATCCAAATGCGTGGAGCGGGAACAACTTACCGAAGCTGCTCTGGAACTGGCCAATTTAATAGTAGCCAAGGATTATATGGCCATGCGTCTTACCAAGGAAGCCATTAATATGAATCTGGATTGTGGGGGTCTGGAAAATGCGTTGAAGATGGAAGACCGTAATCAGATCATGCTGGTCATGCACAATCTGAGCAGGGGCAGGTCCGGAATTGGGAAATAGAGAATAAAAGTTAATATCAAGTCGGCAGGGATAAGGGGACGGTTCTGCTAGCCCAATTTTTAGTGGGATAGTAGAACCGTCCCCTTGACAACTGCTTATTAATTTACTGCCATTACTAGTTATTATTGGAATTAAGATTATAATTAAAAATAGAAACTTTTGGTTCGCGGGGATTGGTATGAATTCTAATTTATCAATTAAAAACAATAAGCCCTATCAGGAATTATTTACTTCTATTGGTTCAGAAGAAGTAAGCAGAAAACGCTTGCTGATAACGGCACGTCTAAGGCTGGTTATTATATTCCCGCTTATTTTTTTGTTTGTTTTTATATCCATGAAGCTTTTTAAGCAGCAAAGTCCTGTACCTCAGGTGTACAATGCAGTTTTAATCTTATGGCTATTACTATCTTTAGCTTATATCGCTGCCAACTTGCTGATAAATAATTTTAGTTACCGCTCGGAATTGGTAAAACTTTTGACTTACAGCAGCATTGTAATTGAATTAACTGCTAATCAGCTGGTCCTTTATATGTCCGGAACCCTTACTTCATATGCGACAATGTTTATAGTTGTATCGGTAGCCTTATATAGGGTATTTCTGGATTATGGTTATGCACTGGCAGCGGCTTTAACCGGTGCAGGTTTATTCGTTCTGACATCCATATTGGAGTTATCCGGTATCGGACCCTTCTTTCCGGCTTTCGGATATGCAGCCGGTGTTTCCGTTTACAATCATCCGCTTGCTGGTTTATGCTCAATAATCGCCGTACTAAGCGGAATATTTATAGCTTTTACCAGTATAAATTACGGGATGAATCAAGTAGAAAAACTACATAGCCGATTGGTTGAGCATAGCATTGTAGATGTTCTTACAGGTATTGCCAACCGCAGATATTTTGAAAAACATCTGGATGCAGAATGGCGGCGGGCCAGACGGAATAATACACCGCTATCCCTGATTATGATTGATGTAGATTATTTTAAACTTTATAACGATAACTATGGCCATTTAAATGGGGATAAATGTTTGCGCGAGATAGCTCAGGCGTTGCAGAGTGGGATAAAAAGACCTACTGATCTGGTAGCCCGCTATGGCGGTGAGGAGTTTGCCATATTATTACCGGATACTGAATTGGAAGGGGCAACTATACTGGCTGAAAATCTGCGTCAACAAATTATAAATTTGGCTTTGCCTCATGCTTATTCAACAGTTAATAACACAGTAACCATCAGTCTGGGTGTGGCTACTGTTATTCCTCACCATACTCTCCCCAACATCCTGGTAGAGAGAGCTGATAAAGCTTTGTACCGGGCGAAAAGGAACGGCCGTAACCGGGTGGCTCTGGATTATGCTTACTCAAACAAAACTACGCAGTATTAAAAATTAATAATATATTACCCAAAACAATTAATAGATAAATTCATTATATTCATTTAAGTTATTAATTTTTACTAAATCGAATGAAATACAAGAAAATAAAGAATTATTAGAAGGATATTTGTCAAAGCAAGTAGAATTTTCTAAATAATTATAATAACTACCAATTGTTATTAAATAGGAGGGCGAGTATGAAAGGCTTGGAAACAGCATTATTATCGCATATCCTGGATTCTATTCCTGATGCTGTATTTATTATTGATGCTAATCATAAAGTTGTCGCCTGGAATAAAACTATTCAGAATATTTCCAAAGTACCCCGTGAAGAAATATTGGGAATGGATAGCAGCTTATGTGCTGCTAATTTTTATGGACAGCCTGGGATGGTACTGGCTGACCTGGTGTTAGAACCTGCTCTGGAAGACGAATATAATATGCCTTTTCGTCGTGAGGCTAATGATTTATATATAGAGGGACATATTAACATTACATCCTTAGGGGAAAGCGTTTATTATTGGGCAAAGGCTTCCCCGATATTTGATCAGAATGGTAATATTATTGCTGCTATAGAAATATTAAGGGATACCAGTTTTGTTGTAGAATTGGGTTATAATTCACGGGCAGCCGCCGAGCAGGCCGAGGCAGCTTTTCAACAATTAATGGCGGCTGAAGAGGAACTTCGCCAGCAATACGAAGCTCTGCAGGAAACTGAGCAGCAGTTGCGTAAACAATTGGATTTTAATAAAGCCATGATTGATAACATGAATGAGTTGTTTTATACCTTTGATCAGGATATCCGCCTGACATTTATCAATAAGAAATGCTTTGAAATACTTGGTTACCGACCGGAGGAATTAATTGGCACTTTCCGTACCCGGAAACTTTTTCCCGATGAAGACTGGGAATGGATAGAAAAAGAAATTAATAGAAGATTGACTACCGGAGATTCATCAACTTATGTTTTACCGGTAAGGCATCGGGATGG
>JAAYBS010000049.1 GCA_012718855.1 Syntrophomonadaceae bacterium | reverse complement strand
TATGTAGACCATGGCGTTGGTAATCCCATACCTATCGGAACCAGTTTTTCCCTTAAGGATTTACAGAAAAAAGGCGCAGTGTTTCATGAAGTAAATTCTTTTACTGAAATCATGCCGTCCATATACGTGACCGGAGGAATTCCACGCACTAATAATTTTGAAGATGCCGGTTTCGGGTTTAAAACTGAAATAAACGGCGAAATAGTGGCAGACAATATTTCCGATGACTCGGCACTGGTAATCCGTCTTCCAGAGGGACTGGTAATCATCAGCGGATGTGCTCATGCCGGCTTAATAAATACTATTAATTACTGCCTGCAGCAGACTGGCTGTGACAAAGTTCTGGCCTATATCGGCGGTACTCATTTAGCCATGGCTTCAGAAGAACGAATTCAAAAAACCATTGAGGCGCTGCAGGCATTATCAATTGATATTATTGCCACAGCCCATTGTACCGGTTTTATCCCGGCAGCCAAAATGCAGCAGGCCTTGGGCAGTAAACTAATAAAAGCTGAAACCGGCATGGTATTTAATTATTAATTAATGAAGCTTCAAAATTTTTATAGGATTTAAATTCCCCTTTAAATTTGATGCCCTGATTATGGGCATCTTTTTTTCGGAAGATGGTGGCTATGGTTTTAATAACATCAACAAAATCGTAGGGACATCCTGAGATAATCCTGTTCATTTATCAATTTCGGGTCAATTTTGGGATTATAGAACATTTGCCAATTTTGTCTATGACTATTAATATATACGATAGTGAAATATTGAAAGAGGTATTATTATGTTTGAAAATGTATTTGAAAATATTTATATGTTATCCACCGGAAAAGGCGGTCAGTTCCCTTATTCCTACTGTTTTTACATAGATGATGAAGTAAAAACCCTCATTGATACACCTTTGGATACTTCATTCATACAATTACTGCAGGGACATCCGGTAGATATGATAATTAATACCCATTTCCACCGGGATCATAGCGGGTGCAATCATCTGTTTCCGGAAGCCAGGATTATCGCCCATCCCGCTGATATTCCTGCCATGCAGAGCCAGGAAGTTTTCAATCAATATTATGGATTGGATAAATATGGCGCCCAAAAAGATTTGTTATCATGGCTTAGTTTTCATCCATCTCCCATTACCAATGTATTTCATGACGGTGATATAATCGACCTGGGCCGTATGCAACTGGAAGTTATTCATACTCCCGGTCACAGCCCCGGACATTGTGCCTTCTACTGGCGGGAAAAGGAACTGCTCTTCAGCGGAGACCTTGACCTTACCGCTTTTGGACCCTGGTATGGCAATGAGACCAGCGATGTTGATCAGATAATCACCTCACTGGAGAAACTAATTGAACTGAATCCGCGCATAATATTATCCGGACACAAAGGTATGATTAGTGAAGGAGTACAAAACCGGCTGAAAAAATACCTGGATAAGCTCTATGACAATGAAGATAAAATACTGCAATCGCTGTCCCGTCCCCGAACATTGGAAGAATTAACATACGACAAGATAATTTACAGTCGATGGGGTAAACCGGAACATATTTTCTACTTTTTCGAAAAAGTAAGCCTGGTTGTTCATCTGCGCCGGCTTTTACGGCTGGGTCTGGTAGATAATACAGGAGAAAAATATGTAACCGCAGGCAAGTATTAATCCGGCTATTATAAAAATTTTTGATATCTGCTTTAAATGAATACGCAGATTGCTTAATGCACAAACTGAATGCCGGAGGTATTAATTATGAATTTATCATTTGAGCGTAATTTAGGCACAACAGATCGCGTCATTCGAATCATTGCCGGGGTTATTTTACTTTTTGCGGCCATGTTTTATATCCCGGTATTAGGCAGTACCTGGGGTCTGCTGTTGGGATTCTTTGGCCTGATTATGCTGGTTGAAGGTTTGGTTGGCTATTGACTGGTCTATGATTTATTAGGTTGGTCAACCTATAAAAATATTAATCGGGTTTAAAAAATAAATATTCTTAAAGAATATACCTGCATAGAATTAGTTGGCAGAACTCATTTGGCGACGCCGGGGCTGATCAAACATTTCCTTTACCGTCCATAAGTTTAAAAATGCATTATACCCCCACCACATGGATACTGTCTGACTGGAAGTTTGCCAGGATAAGAACAAACAGAGTACCCCCAGCAGCATAAACACTATCCAGGGACCTGTCCCAAACCGTTCCTCCAGTTTCACTACCAGAACATGATATAGCCCGATGGTAAACAGCACATAAAGACCAAATCCAATCCCAAT
>JAAYBS010000048.1 GCA_012718855.1 Syntrophomonadaceae bacterium | reverse complement strand
TTAAAATACAACACCCCGGCAAATGCCGAGGTTATTAAACTTATGGAGCGGAAGACGAGATTCGAACTCGCGACCCTCGCCTTGGCAAGGCGATGCTCTACCACTGAGCCACTTCCGCTTACCTTGCATCCTTTACTAGGATAAATAATAGATTATTATTCGTCAAGTCTTTCCCCGAGTATAAATTAGTTATGGTTCTGCCAGAAGCAAATCTAAAGTTTCTGAATCTAAATTACCAGTTGCCTTTAAGCCATTATCAGTTTGAAAACTAATTACTGCAGCTTTAAAATCTGACTCACTAAAACCACTGGCCGGCAAATATTGCATTTTTATAAGATTAGCGCAAATAATATCCATTTGCTTTTCGGATAATATGTTAATCGCCACTGGCTTGCGATAATCGACTGCATCTTGCTGGCTTACAGGATTTTTCAGCTGTCGTAAAGAGTCTGGCTGGTTGGTTGTTTTAATGGGATTTTGTGTTGGTTCCTGCATAGCTGGAGACTCAACCCCATATTTCCAATGCTTTAGCTCCAGAATATCATCTCGCTTATTGGAGTCGGTATCTGATTGCCCAAGTTTTTCAATAAATTCCTCATCACTCATGATCTCTTTTGGCTGAGTTTTAGTAGTTATAGTCTCGGGGTTGGCAGCGTTTTTTGTAGCAGTTTTTGAACTATCCTGCCCGCATGCACTTATCGATAACAAGGCTATAATCAATACTATAATAACTTTCCTGTTCATTATTCTCTATCTGCCCCTTAATTAAACCTTATAACCTTTCATTTTAGCAATTTACCCCAAGGGTTTAATAATTTCACTTTCGGTTTTCTTCCAGGTAATCCATTAACAGAGCCCCCAGCTTCAGTAAAAATATTCCTTGGTTCCAGGCAGTTTCTTCATCTTTCAAATCATCCTGACGTAACAAAGCCAGAGATAACTCGGGATGACGGTTGAAGAATGCAGCTAAATCAGCTACCATTCGCTGCTGTAAATCCCTTATCAGGTTGTAACCAGCTTCAAAGGGCCGAAAGGCCACTACTATATCAGCGGATTTGAATGTGCGGCGAATGTCTTTGGTGAATTTATCCAAATCTTTACCGGGCGGCAATGTTATGGCAATTCTCTCTGCACCCACACGAACATATCCCCACTGATACATTTGATTGGAATTAAAGCTCATCCAGATAAACGTTGTTCCCGCAGAATCAGAGGATAGAACTCTAAACTTCCGATTTTGACTCAGTAATTGAA
Organism: Syntrophomonadaceae bacterium; assembly: GCA_012718855.1. Lineage (GTDB taxonomy): Bacteria > Bacillota > Syntrophomonadia > Syntrophomonadales > Syntrophomonadaceae > JAAYBS01. Next base: position 10,229 of record JAAYBS010000048.1, on the reverse strand, counting down.
TTGCCTGTTGGGAATTAATTATATGAGCAATCTGCCACTCCATTTGCAGCGGTTGATTCATTAGGTTAACTGCAATTTGTTCCATTTCGTCCAGAGACATTATATAAGCCTTGACCAATCTCTCCCCACGTTGTTTAAGGTACTTATAATCGGTTATATCATAAGGATGCAGCTTTTCCATTAAAATATCAGCATTTTTTTGAAATAAATCAATTAAATCCGGCATTACCGTAAACATTGGTTCATTAATCCACACCTTGTTATCCAAAGGCAGAACCCGTGTAATACTAATCATGCCTGGGACTATATTATCGTGAACTCTATCGCCAAACCTACCGATCGCTTCACGTCTTTCGCCAGTAAAAATATCCTCGAAAATAAGCTGGTTGTAACCGGTAGGAATAACCCGGTAAGCCCCTACATAACTCATCATTAATATAAAGGCTGCCCTTCGCAAATAAGGTGGAAAACGCTTAGCCTGATTTTCCCAAAAGTGATTGGTAATCGTTGTTTGCTGACTATCCAGATCATCTTTATTGAAATGATCTTTAAAAAACTGATCATAAACTTTTTTGGTAGCATCATCCCAGAAACGTCCTGCGCTGTTTACCAATTCATAATACTCCATACGTACCTGGGTTTCATCACGGTTCCATGTATGTTTCATAGCATAGGTAAACATTTGCAAGTGTTGCTGTACTTCTTCAAATGCATCAATTTTCTCTTGTTCGCTTAACTCTTCCCAGGTAGGATAACTTGCCAGTTCCAGTTTAAAATCCAGTGGGAACCGTTTAAAATGTTTTTCCATCAGTTGTACATGTTTGCTGACAACCCCCACAGGAACCCCAAATTTTTTAGCTGTCCAGGCAAAATTTACTTTTTCTCCGGAACAGGCCAGATAAATATGTTCCAAAGCTGCTATCCAGTATTTTACTTTGGCCACTTTGGGCCGATATATAATAGAAAATTCATGCCAGATATATAACATCCAGGCCATACGCTTATATTCGCGACTGGCTATATAAAGATCAAAAATAGTAACTGCTACTTGACAATATTCTTCATTGCTCCAGTTATAAGCAGTGACATACTGGCTAAGTTCCTGACGGAAGCGATGCCTGGATACCATAGCCGCAATTGCTACCGGATTAAGCAATTCCTTATTTAAACGATTTTGATCCAGGTTAAGTTTAGTACGAATTACTGCAGTGGGGAAAAAGTATTCACCGCGACTGCGAGCACGAAACTCCATTAATTCCAAATCACTAAGCATGCTTTCCAGTAAAACCCGTCCCCTTAAATCCTCCACTGCCTGTAATGGAGTCATGCCATCCAATTCCTGATGATTAGAGGTAAGCCATTCTTCCATATGTTTATCATGCATTATTTCCAGCATGGTTTCTTCTGCAACATCTTCAGAAGAAAAATCATAACCCTCAATCCATCTATAAGCAGCTTTTAAAGTTGTATTTTCTAAAATACCTTTTAGCTTTTGGGTTGCCTCTCCTAATTGAGTGTGGTCTTCTGCCACCACAATAATGTCATCAGCTGAAAAATATAATCGGCGTAATAAACCAGTACCTTCTCCCCAGGTAAACTTAAGCCACTTGTCATTTTGTTCTAATAAAGTAAAACTTTCTCCGCTTAACAGTTTCTGGCTCAATACGGGTTTATCCAGAGGCGAAACTACCAGGGTACGCGCCTTTATACGCGTTTTCTTCAGACCCTGGTTAAGGTCCATCACCAATCCGGTTAATACTTCGGCATGACTTTTTAAGAACAAACTCGGATTGCTGGCACCTTCGGATACGCACACTGAGTTAATCTCTTCAGTTAAATATTTCTTATGTTCGGAAAATATCAAGGTGGGTTTCCCTAAAATTAATGGAGAGTTTTCAACCTTTACTACTCGCGTTAATAATAGAGAACCTGGTTCAATAATTCTCGTAAGCGAGCCAAAGTTTCTTTCAACTATTACCTCCTGGCGTGAAAACAAACCTTTGAGTGATACAACATTATTTTTAATCCACTGTACCTGATAAATAGAAAGAAATGATTCTTTAATGGCAAGATAAATATCGTGGTGTTTTTGATCCATCTCATCTTCTTTTTCAGCAATGTAAAAATCTATAATAGGTGAAACATCACTGTGAAAACGATAGTTTATAACATACCAGTGCCAAAACATCTGAGAAAAATGATCATCAATTTCATTGAACTGAGAATAAGATGTAAATCTGGCTGCGCCTTCAGACTCCCAATTATAGAAATATCTACGAGCATAACCTATCAACTCAGCCATGCAGTTTTCCAGATAGGCCGTATAATTGCTCTTTTTAGCTCTGGGAAAATGAATCACCAAACCGCCTTTGGCAAAGCCGCAGCACTGTTCATATGGCCTACCACTACCGCAGCTACACAGGGTCTGGTCACTTTGAATTCTGCCCATTGTATCCCCCCGTGATACAAAATCCCCCAAAATTATATCTCTATAATAAAACTATTCAATATTTAATCTTACTATCATCATAACAAATAATGTCGTCAAAGCGATAAATAAAATTAGTACAAAGGGAACCAAGTTCACGTCCTTTTATGAGCAACTATTATCCAACTCCCCTTCTATCAGCATTACCTCATTTAAATTATATTTAATTTTTTATTCAGCTGTTAATATCTGGCTAACTATTGGTGAAGTAATATACCCGCTATCCGGTTCATAACTCTTCAATTCTGCAAGCATATTTCTAGCTGATTCATTATTATCATTAAAATGGTAGCAACAAGCTAAAAAAAACAAACAATCGTCATGATAATTACTCTCTGGAAAAAGACTGAGACACTGCTGAAAATATTTTGTTGCCTCAAAATAATTATGCTGCAAAAAATAACACCTGGCCAGATAATAAACTGCCTCCCTATTAATATAACTGCCACTATTCATATCTGCCACAACGGTTAAATTGTCAATCGCCTCAGTTAGATGTGATGCTAAATAAGCATTAAATCCCTTATCATAATATTGTTTTTCCTGTTCAACTTTGCTTTGTTTTTCATTAATTGTTATATCAATATCATCATGGGTTTCATTCATTATATAAGGAGAAGCAACTGTTACCATTTCTTGATTCGTTGATATTGCAGAAGTATTTATTTTAGACTTATGGCTATATTTCTGTTCTGAAGAAAAAGCTGCCTGCAGTAAAAACCCTGACCCGATAACCAATATCACCACTATGGTCGGCAGTACAAATTTCCGATTTAAAACATTGAATATTTCTTCTGCTCGTGCAACCACAGGTTTATGAAAATCTTCTACCTGCTTAACCGTATTTTCAGTCAAATTTAAGTATTTTAACAAGGCCGGATTGGCTGTATCCCAGGCTAACCCCTTCTCCCATACTCGTTTTGCCTGTTCTTCATCCCCCATAGCCAGATAACATAACCCCAGCACTTGATATACTGATATAAATTCATCGTGCTCTTCCAATAATTTATGTAATAACAAACTAGCTAATTTATAATTCTTTTGTTCCACCAATTTAAGGGCTTCCTTATATCGCTTAACCCAGTATTGAAAAGTCGGGTCAGACATGCTTGCTTTTATTTCCATGGTCGAATCATCCATATCCCCATTACGTTCTGCCTCCTCCAAACATTTATTAGCCCGTTCAAATTCACCTAGTCGATAATAACAAACCGAATTAAGGTTCCATACCCCGGGATTATCACGATCCAGTTTATATATATCCAGCAAGACCCCCAAAGCCCCGGAAATATCCCTATAATTAACTTTAATTACCGCATCATCCAACAAACTCTCAATTACGGTTTTCACGTTCATCCCCCCGTTCAAAACTCTTTTTAATTCAAGAATTCGCCAGTGCCAAACATAATCCTTCCAATATTTGTAATTTTTTGTTTTTGTTGCCTTCTTTTTAGTTATTATTAATCGGTGAAAATTTCCAGCGCTCCTGTATGAGACTTTTCATATGTTAATTAATGAGAATGAAAGGAGGGTTTTAGGTGTTATATAGCAGCCGGTTTTTACGCCTGGAAAAAAAACGTATGCGTGGTCCCGATGTGCTGTACTTACAAATGAGGTTACAGGAGCAAAGCTACCATTCCGGTCCACTCGATGGGATATTCGGACCGCAGACTGCTGCTGCAGTAACAAAATTTCAAAAGGATAAGGCCTTAACGGCTAACGGTATAGTGGGTCCTGATACCTGGTCATTACTGAATACCCTGCCTCAAACATCCGAAGGCTCTGACGGTAATGCCCTGGCTGGTATTTCTATAACTATTGATGTAGATCAACGTCGGCTTTATTACAGCTCACCAAAACTGTCCGTATCTTATCCAGTTGCAGTAGGAAAACCACAAACGCCGACTCCTTTAGGTAATTGGGTAATCGTGCAAAAAACCATTAACCCAGGTGGTCCTTTTGGAGCTCGATGGATGCGTTTAAGCGTCCCCTGGGGAGGATATGGGATTCATGGTACCAATAATCCTAAATCAATAGGGAAAGCAGTTAGTCACGGATGTATACGCCTGTACAACAAAGATGTGATTAAATTATATGATATGACGCCTCTATGGACACCAGTTACTATTATCGGAAAAAGTTACAGTGGTCGTATTCTTCGTATGGGAGACTCCGGTTCCGATGTACGTTATGTACAGACTGCTCTGAAAGAACTGGGATATTACCGTAGTGCAATAGATGGGTTTTTTGGTCCAATAACTGAGCAGGCAGTAATTAACTTTCAACAGGCGCAGGGCTTATTAGTTGATGGTATTGTTGGTCCGGCAACCTGGCAAGCCATTCAAAGGGAATTGGATATTGCCCGGGGTAATGTTGAACCCTGATTTAAAATTACGTTATATTTACTGGCTTTTCCAGGTTTCAATCACAAAAAGTTCTTCTTCATCCAAATCCATAATTCGTTCCATATTTACATTTGGTTTAAGCATAATACTAAGGTGACGCTCCCCCTGGCTCCAATGCGACTCCAAACTATCCTCATCAACATGATAAGAAAACCGGGGAGGGTTAGCTAAACGGGCACGACTTAAGCCTTGAATGGTATCAGCCAGACAGGGTGGCCCTAATACATGAATAAATAAATCAGGAGTGTTTAAATGTCCAAAAGTATTACTGGCCAATGTTGCCATACGAACTCCTATCTGTAATTCCGGGCATAACTCCTGATGATGACTCAGGGCCTGACGCATAAACATTGCCTGCAATTGTTCTCCATCCCTGGGCGGAAAGTAGGGAGTACGAGGTGAAAAAATAATATCGTTTTCAAAATACGGCTTTATATCAATTACTGGCGTCCCATCAATAGCATCAATACGTTCAACATATAAGCGATTATTATCTATTTCAAGTAAACGGGTAAGAGTAATAGCCACCGGATTGGGGCGGCTGGGGCTGCGCATTGCAAATGCTCCATATTCAGGCTTTTCCGGATTCCGGTTTAGGGGAGAGCCAACCAGCATATCACGATCAGCTTTATGAAACCAGGACAATACCCATATATGAGAGTTTTCCTCCAATTTTAACAGTGCCGCGGTGTAAGGTTCAAATATTTCAATAACAGCTGCTTTTCCTCCCCGTGGCATTTCTTTGCTTTCAGTTATTGAAGACTTAACCTTTCCAATCGGCTTTAAAAGTATCTCATCCACCTTGAAAATCCCCCTCCATTTAACAGATGAGTCGTAGTTTTCAGACTGGCTTTCTATCTTTGATTACGTTGACATCAATTCGCTTCAGATGGTATCATATAGAAGTTCGGGGCGTGGCGCAGCTTGGTAGCGCGTCTGATTTGGGATCAGAAGGCCGCAGGTTCAAATCCTGTCGCCCCGACCATTATTATATGATAACCTGCCTTTAATAAAGTTCTTCAGCTTCTGCATTTTTCCTCTTTGATGGCTGACTGTTCTCTACTGCAAATTTTTTCTATCTGATTACATATCATTATCCGCTATAATTAGTTTATTACGGATTTGAAAGGTGAAATTTACATGTTTAAAAAATCAAGTATTGTTCTGCTTGCTTTTTTCTATATAATTACTCTGCTCCCTTTCCCAAGTCTGGGAGCAGCTTCCCCCTCGATTGTAATCAACAATCAATTACTGCATACTGCGGTTCCGCCAATAATTGTTGAAGACCGTACTCTGGCTCCGGTTAGAGGAGTTTTTGAGGAATTGGGAGCTACTGTGAAATGGGAGGAGGAAACTCAAACTGTACGTATTACCAGGGACAACTTGCTGATTACCATGCGCATCAACCAACGCAATGCTTATATTAACGGCAATCGCCATGTATTGGACTCCGCCCCCATTATTTATAAAAATTATACCATGGTGCCATTGCGGTTTATTTCAGAAGCTTTGGCGGCGGAAGTAACCTGGGACAGTCAAACCCGTACCGTATATATCAATACTGAAACGTTCAATCGCTGGCAATCACTATGCAATGCCCGAGGGGTAGCCATGGGTGAAGAGGAATCCCGGGTTCTAAGTATTCTAGGTTCCCCTTTGCGAATTGCTCCCTCCGCTTATGGCTTTAACTGGTGGGTATACAATAGTACTTATCGGGATTATTTACTGGTAGGTATACAAAATCATAAAGTAGTAGGTATGTATAGCAATGCTCCCGTATGGAAATCAGACTCGGGACTTACCTTAGGGGCCACCCGCAGCAAAGTCAGAGCTGTACTGGGCACACCCAGCAAACAAATAAGGAAGGGTAACACTCTATTCATGGTATCCAATCCTGAGGAACGCGATGTTTTCTTAGTTAATAAAGTCTATTTAACTGCTATGTATGATAGCCAGAATAATTATAAAGTAAACTCATTTTTACTGATAGATAGTCAAATTGAGGAAGCTATTAACGGTTACCGGGTTAATGGCAGTATAGCTTTACGGGATAGCCTGGAAAAACAGACCCTGGATTTGGTTAATGTTGAAAGGGTTAAAAGGGGACTGTCCATTCTAACCTGGGATGCTGATATCGCCAATGTAGCCCGTAAACATAGTCAGGATATGCAGCGGCGTAATTATTTTGCCCATGATAATCCTGATGGTAAAACACCATTTGACCGCATAGAAGCAGGCGGTATCGATTACTGGATGGCTGGTGAAAATATTGCTCTGAATTATAACGCTATTTCTGCCCATGAATCATTAATGAACTCACCCGGGCATAGAAAGAATATCCTGGAGAAGGATTTTAAGCACCTGGGGGTGGGAATAAGTTTTGATGATCCTGATTATCTGTATCTAACCCAAAATTTCTATACCCCTCGCTGATAAAGGGCAAAGGATTTCATTTCCTAAGCCAGCCAGATAAAATATGCACCTACAACTATCAACATTACCCCGGCTACTTTATCCAGCACCGTACTCCAGCGGGCAAATAACTCCATACGGGTAATCAAGCCGGTAAAAGTACCTACTGCCACCAGAGGAACTCCTCGTCCCAGGGCATATACAAAAAGTAAAATCGCGCCATACAACCATTTGCCACTGGCCAGAGCCAATGATAAAATGGCCAGCAAAATAGGGGTTCCACATTGTGACCCGACTAATCCCATCGCCAGGCCCAGAACATAGCTGCCGCCCAGACCTCCTGAACTACCCGCACGGTCTGCCCAGGCCGGACGATAATTTATATTCAGACTGACAGCCCCTAATAACTGCAAGCCCATTAACACACATACTGCCGCCACGAAATAATAGATCAGGCTTTGTTGTAAGCCAAATATCCCGCCTATCAAACCAATAATAAACCCCAGTATCACAAAAGTAGTAGCCGTACCCAGCGTAAAAGCTACCGATAATGCAAAAGCACGTTTACGCCCGAATTCACTGCCCCCGACATGAGCAATAATAATGGGAATCAAACTAAGATTACATGGGCCAATACTGGTTACAATTCCCGCCAGAAATACCAACCCTAATCCCAACAGTGAATAGGACTGAATCAATTCTGGCCCCATCTGATTTATCCAATGCATAAACAGTACTCCAGTTCAACAATTTTATTAAAGTCTTCTTAATTATACGTAAAAATTTGATTTTTTATATTAATAATCAATTATCACCAAAAATGCCATAAAATATTTTCCTGGCATCCTTCAGATCACTATCAATTCACCAGACAAAGGCATGGGCCCCAGGGATATTTTTTTAAGGTTATCTGTCTGTCATCACCAGGAGTCTGATCAAAAAAATACCCGGCATAAACTGGTACACCATCTACCTCATAGGAAATAAAACCGCTTAGATCCTCCAAGTCAGGTACACCCATTCTCACGGAAGGGGCAGGTCCCGAAGGTTTTCAACTACATAAATCCATAATCATATCAACTATAATAAATCCACCATTTACTTCAATATAATTACGCGCTTTATCATCAATAGCAGTTATCTTCATAAAGTAAAACCTCCCTGCTCAAACTTATATACCCGGTGGGGGTATATAATATATAATAGCATTGCCCTTTTATAAGGTCAACTATGTATCAGCAAATAAAAAAAGCCGTTGTACGGCTTTTTTACCAGATATGATTCCTTTGGGCTTCACTATTTAGAAAATCGCGGAAATGAGGATGGGCAATATTTATAAGCTCTTTAACCCGCTCTCTGACTGAACGTCCTCGTAAACAGGCTACCCCGTACTCGGTTACTATATAATCCACATCAATACGCGAGGTAGTGACAATAGTTCCCGGCTCAAACTGCGGCATAATACGGGAAACACTATCTCCACGACCGGTGGAATAAAAAGCTATAATAGACTTACCCCCGGGAGAATCCTGAGCTCCATTTACAAACTCCTTATGGCCACCAGTTCCACTAAATAAGCGTCCTCCAACTGATTCGGCAGAACATTGACCAGTCAAATCCACTTGCAGAGCTGAATTAATTGAGACCATCTTATGGTTCTTACGAATCACTGCCGGATCATTCACTACACTGGAACGGTGAAACTCAACCGCCATATTATCATCCAGAAAATCATAAAGTCGTCTGGTACCCAGGGCCACAGCCGCAACATATTTATTCTTCCAGATAGTTTTCTTGCGATTAGTAATAGCACCGGCTTCGTGTAAATCCAGCAGACAATCGGTAAACATTTCCGAATGCACCCCCAGGTCCTTCTTGTGGCTGAGACTCAGAGCTACTGCTCCGGGTATGCCCCCAAACCCTATCTGGATAGTCGAACCATCTTCAATCAAATCGGCCACATAAGATCCGATTAACATATCCTTTTCGGTCAACTCCGCCGCTGGCATCTCAGGAACCGGACGGTCGGTTTCCACCAGATAATCAACTTCTGAAATATGTACCTGAGTATCACCAAAAGTTCTGGGCATATTAGGATTGACCTCCAGGATTACTTTATCAGCATTCTCAATAAAATCCTTTTCCATTACGGTTGATAATGATAAAGAAAAATATCCGTGCTTATCCATGGGTGAAACTGTACCCATAAATACATTAGGACCCCTGTAATTCATACGCCGGTTACTAAACCGATGTAACTCCAGCGGTACATAAGATACCGTTCCCAGGTCATGTGCTGCCCGGGGACCATCAGTATAAAACCAGCTATTTAGCAGAAAATGTCCTTTCATATCAGGATTCATAAAAAACTCATACTGGCCCAGTAATAAAGCCGAAACCACCGAAACATCCTCAACCCGATTACTAATAGTATGTAAATTACCAAGCAAGGTAGCCGGTTCACAGGCAACCAGAGCACACACCACTTCATGATGGCTCTTAATCTGTTGCAAAGCTTCTTCCACCGACACTACTTTACGACGATAAGCTTCGTAAAAATTCATGATTCACCTCAAAAATGAAATATACCTCCTAATTATGTCATACCAGGCAGAGCATTTTCAATCCTTTGCACTTCATATTAATATGTAATATAATTTTGCCGGACAATTATTAATAAACGATTATATCCAGTCATAAATGGCAAAAATAGAAATAAAGAATTATTCTTACCTGATGATACAATGATGAAACATGTATACTGGCAAGGTTTAAGCATTTATTATAAAGTTTAATTCTTTCTTGAAATGCCCGATTAAAACATGTATAATACTCTTTGCGGGCGGGTGTAGCTCAGTGGTAGAGCCCCAGCCTTCCAAGCTGGTTGCGAGGGTTCGATTCCCTCTACCCGCTCCATTTTTATG
>JAAYBS010000047.1 GCA_012718855.1 Syntrophomonadaceae bacterium | reverse complement strand
TCAATAAATGTTTTTAAATCATTAACATATTCATTAAAACTGTTAATATGTCCTCGTGAACCTCCAGATCTTCCATGACCACGATGATCAGGAGCATAAAAAGCCACCTGACAACCATCCATATAATTAATCAGATTATTATATCTTCCGCTATGTTCCCCTACCCCATGAGCAATAACTACACAACCTTTTTTCGGTTCAACATCCCAACTCTTATAATGCAGGGTAATGTTGTCAACACCATTAAGAGAACCTTCTTTGAGCTCATAAGACATACCGTTTCCTCCTCGCTTTTCGTTGTCAATTAAGCTGAAATATTTTTGTGGGTCGTTTTTGTCCTGAATTATATACAAAGAATGTAGGATACGGTTCATTTATAAAGTTATAATTTAAAATACTGATTTGCAGCCATTCCAAATAAATTCGCCGACGTATCTCTCCCGGATTTAATTCCATGAATTCAGGCAGGTATTTTTGAATAAATTGCTTGTCTTTTATAAAATCATATAACCGTTTACGAGCATCTGCTGGATTATGGCTATGTATTCCCTCCGGTAAAATGGCAGGTCTGCCGCTATTTAAATAATCATATTTAAGCATTTCCTGAAATACAGGAAATATCTGCGGGTTAGTTGCCCTGACAAAGTTGTTTAAGATGGTATAAACAGTTTCCCTTCGATGAGAATAGTTGAATAGATTGCTCTCCTGCCAGTAACGGGTAAAGTCCTCCCAGAATTTAAAAGCATTTCCCTGATATACTGTTGAAGTTAGATAGCTTAGACTAAGGTTATAATCACCCTGGTTATAGTATCTTTCCAACAGTTCTTCAATTCTTAATAGCCATACCATTTCCGAAAAGCTAATGAACTTATTGGTTAGTACCTGATAGGGAGCTTTATCCTGATATTTATAATCATACAAATTCTCCTGTTCTCTTATTAAGGTTCCTTTTAGCATCTTTAAAAACCCCAGCTGAATAACATCAGCTTTTAATGCATAAACCTCGTTAAATGAAGTTTTAAACACCTCATAAGTTTCATAAGGCAAACCGGCAATTAAATCTACATGTAAATGAATTTTAGTCTCCTGTTTTAATCTGCGAATATTATGCATGAGCTTTTGGATATTTACCTTACGGTTTATACTTTCCAAAGTTTTTTCGCAGGTAGATTGAATGCCAATTTCAAAATCAAATTTATCAGCAGGAACCTGAGTCAGGAATGTAATCATATCCGGTGTCAATGTAGCAGCACCAATTTCGAAATGGAAACGGGTTTCTCCCGGAATGGATAAAACATACTGCATTATTTCCCTGGCCCGGTCTTCATTGGCGTTAAAAGTACGGTCAACAAATTTAATTTGCCTTACACCTTGTCCAATCAAAAAAGCCAGGTCTTTCTTTACCCGTTCCAAAGAGAAATAGCGTAAAGAATGCATAGTGGAAGATATACAATAGCTGCAATTATGTGGACATCCACGAGAGGTTTCATAGTAAATTATACGTTCATTATAATTATGCAGCTCTTCAGGGCGTTCATAAGGAGAAGGAATACTGTCCAGATTAGGTATCGGCATACGGGCAACCGTATCAATAATCTTGTCTGCAGACTTAAAGGTAACTCCTGAAACAGATTCCAAAGAGCTATAATTATACAACGCTTCCAATACTTCCAGTAAGGTTTGCTCCCCTTCACCCCTGATTATTAAATCAACCGCCGGATTGTTTATAATTGCATCAGCAGCATCATAGGATACTTCCGGTCCACCCAGAATAATATATATATTCGGTTGTACTTTCTTTATATCGGCTGCCAGGCGCTGAATCATGTCAATATTCCATATGTAACAGGAAAAACAGAGTACATCAGCTTTTAATTCAAATAGTGAGGTCAATATATTCAGATGATGATCATTAATCGTATATTCACGAGTCTGCAGTTGCCAGCGCTCATCCTGACAATAAGTTGATAAATAGGCAAGAGCTAATGAAGAATGAATATATTTCGCATTTAAGGTTGTAAGTACTACTTTCATAATAACTTGTTTCCTAATCTATTGGGCCGATTATCCTTATTTCAGTTTCCAGTTCCACCCCATGTTCCTCCCGGGCTTTTTTTTGAATATGACGTATAAGCCCTATTACATCACTGGCAGTAGCATTACCGGTATTGACAACAAAGCCGGCATGTTTAACAGAAACCTGCGCACCACCTATGGAAAACCCTTTGAGTCCCATTTTCTCCACCAGAGGGCCAACATAAAAACCCTCGGGTCGCTTGAAAGTACTTCCCGCACTGGGGTATTCAAGCGGTTGCTTTTCTCGCCTGCTTTTAGCAAATTCTTTCATGCGGGTTTGAATTTTGGTTGGTTGATCAGGTTTTAATTTTAGTAACGCTGATAAGACTATTAAATCAGTATTCTGAAGGATGCTGCTGCGATAACCCAAATTTAAATCAGATGCAGAATAGGTTATAAGGTTACCATTGGAATCCATGGCTAATATCTCGATCAGAACATCTTTAATTTCACCACCGTATGCTCCTGCATTCATGACAACTGCACCACCCAGACTGCCGGGTATGCCTTCAGCAAATTCCAGACCTGACAATCCACTGGCAGCAGCTTTTTTGGAAAGTTCAGATAGCCTGATTCCTGCTTCAGCAAATATTTCATCGCCTTCAATATAACAACTTTTCAAATGGTTGCCCAACTTAATCGCTACTCCCGCAAATCCCCGATCGCTTACCAGCAGGTTACTGCCTAAGCCAAAAACAAAAACCGGATATTCTTCCAGTCTGCATAATTGCAATACTTGCTGAATTTCCAGTATACTTTGGGGAAAAACCATAAATTCAACCGGACCACCGATTTTAAAGGTAGTATGACAACTCATGGGTTCGTTAATCTTGATTCTCTCTTCCGGTATATACTGTTTCAATTTGGTAAACATACCATGCTCCTCTAATAGCTTTTTATCTAGTTTATAATCAAGCTGATTTAAATATTCTAATCTTAGGGTTTACAATTGCATTGGTTTCTTTTTATATCGCCATATTTAAAGGCTTGCCATTAAATGGTGCTTCAAAACGGACCACGCTTAAATTATACCTTAACTATATCAATAATATAAACACTGTTGCCCCTATATGTTATAATAGCTTGTGATTTATGATTAACAATAATGATGATAATTACATACCGGAGGTGAATACTTTGGAGATTAAAGATATAAAAAAGCAACTGGTCAAGATGCTGGGAAAAGATAAAGTCCTTACTGATGAACTTGATTTAATGTACTACTCTTACGATAGTTCCTTTCTTACTAAATTGGAACCTGGTAAACCAGCAGCTGTTGTATTACCGACATCTACCGAAGAAGTTCAAAAAGTGGTCCGTTTTGCATACGAAAATGACATTGCCATCGTTCCAAGGGGCGCTGGAACCGGAGAAACCGGTGGCTGTATTGCTTTCAAAGGTGGTATTGTTCTGGATTTGTCTACCTGGGATGAAATAGTGGAAATTGATGCAAAAAATATGCAAGTCATAGTACGTCCGGGAGTAATACACGCACGTTTAAACGAAGCTCTGGCCAAATATAATTTATTCTTTCCTCCTGATCCGGGCAGTAGTCAAATGTGTACAGTAGGTGGTATGGTGGCCAATAATGCCAGTGGACTCAGAGCAGTAAAATATGGAGCTACTGAACAATATATCCTGGGTCTGGAAGTTGTATTGCCTGACGGTAATGTGATGGTTACCGGCGGAATGAATGCCCGGGTTATTAAAAATGTTTCCGGTCTTAATCTCACCAAGCTTATGGTTGGTTCAGAAGGTGTACTGGGTATTATAACTCAAATCAGGCTGCGGTGCTGGCCAAAACCCAAAGCCCGTGGTATTGCTATGGCAGTATATGATAACCTGGATGATGCTCCGGAAACGGTATTGGAAGTATATCAGGCCGGTATTCTCCCTTCCGGTATTGAGATTTTGGATGGTTCGGCAATCATGGCGGTTAATCAATTTAAGCCGCAAATTAATCTTCCCGATGCCGAAGCAATTTTGTTGTTTGAAGTTGACGGTAATCCCCCCGGCGTTGATTATGATGGGAAAGTAATTGCTGAGATTGCTGGTAAGCGGGCTCGTTCAGTGGAATGGGCAACTGACCCGAAACGAATGGCTGAATTATGGGAAGGCCGCAGCATAACTGCTACAGCTGCAGCCAGAGTCAGAGCCGATGGCAGTCGAATTTTTGCCGGCGAGGATATAAGTATTCCGCTTTCCAAAATTGCCGATGTCCTGCGGGCAATTCGGGCTCTGGGTGACAAATACGGCATAAAGGTAGTTAACTACGGTCATATCGGTGATGGTAACGTACATACCGCTCCGGTAATTAATCCGGAAAATCCGGAAGAAGTAGAAAAAGTTCTGCAGCTGGTTCATGATATTCATCTACTGGCTATAGAAATGCAGGGATCAACCACAGGTGAACACGGCGTAGGTGCAGTACGCCGTCAATATGCTGAATTGGAGCATGGACTGGCAGTTGAATATATGAGAGCTGTTAAACTGGCATTCGATCCTAAAGGAATTATGAATCCGGAAAAGTTGTTTTAATCAATAAAGGAGCACAGTCATGGAATTTAAGGAATTACCTCCGGTAAAAGAGCAAATAATGAAATGTGTGCGTTGCGGAAAATGCCGTAGTGTATGTCCGGTATTTGCAGAGATTCGTAATGAAACAGCAGCACCCCGTGGACATGTTTTTATGGTACAAATGCTGCGAGACGGTATAGTTGAACCTGATGAAGCAGTTGCTGAGCGTCTCACCAGCTGTTTATTATGTGAAAATTGCAGTGTTAATTGTCCCTCAGGAATTGATATACATGAACTTAATGCAGCTGCCCGTTCCTATATATATGAAAAGAATCCTTCACTGGCAAAGGAATTGGTATTTGATTCCCTTTGGACCAGACCAGGACTGTTAAGAACTTCAACTAAATTTTTATGGGGGGCCCAAAAAACCGGGCTGCAAAGTCTGGCCCGAGCAATTGGACTAACCAAAATCCTTCCCGGTGACTTACCACGTGCAGAACGCATGCTTACTGATGTCCCCGTTCGTTCAGGCCGCAGTATGATATCAGAAGTAAACCGGGCCAGAGGTGAAAGGAAATACCGTGTAGGTTATTTTCTGGGCTGCGCAACAGATATGTTTTATCCATCAGTTGCCCGGGCTACAGTTGATATACTCACCTGGCACGGCTGTGAAGTAATAGTCCCCAAGGATATTAAATGTTGTGGGCAGCCTCATATTGCCAACGGTAAAATGGAAACTGCCAGAAGTCTGGCAGCTCATAATGTTAAGATTTTTAATGCTTATGACCTTGATTATATTGTTACTGACTGTGCTTCCTGTTCAGCTGCTTTAAGCCACAAGAACATGGAATTCCTGTTAGGCGGTTTGAATATTGAAGATCAGGCAAAGACTTTTAGTGAAAAGGTATTGGACTTAACTTTATTTTTAACCGAAGTGCTGGATATTGAAGTACCTAATCCGGAAATGGCCAGGAAAGTCAAAGTAACCTGGCATGATCCCTGTCATCTGGCTAATGCTCAAGGTGTTAAACAAGCACCCCGGGAATTATTAAAGCGCATCCCAGGAGTTGAATTTATTGAAATGGCCAATGCCAACTCCTGTTGCGGGGGCTCCGGAACTTATTGTCTTACGCATCATGACCTGTCCATGAAGATATTGGATAAAAAGATGGATCGGGCCATGGAAACCGGAGCCAATAAATTGGTTACCTGTTGCCCCAGCTGTATGATGCAGCTAAAATTTGGTGCCCGTCGTCACCACTGGAATGCTGAAGTTGTTCATATCGTGGATTTATTAAGTCCGTTTTATAAAGTGCTGCCCAAAAAAGCTGCTTCACAATAAAGGGTAGCAAAAAGAATATCCCCAGTCCCCCGCTTCCCCGAGAAAGGAAGGAGTAAATGGCATGACGATACGGCATTTGAGAATTTTTATAGCAGTATACGATGAATTAAATATGACTGCTGCCGCAAATAAGCTGTTTATGACCCAACCTTCTATAAGTCAGGCCATAAAAGAGTTGGAAGACTTTTATGGAGTTATTCTTTTTGAACGGCTATCCCGTAAATTATTTGTTACTGAATCAGGAAAATTATTATATCAATATGCAACCCATATTATAAAACTTTTTGATGAATTAGAAGATAACCTTAAGGAAAATGCGTTTCATAAAGAACTTACCATAGGAGTTAATTATACCGTTGGTGCTGCCTTAATACATAATTACATTGAAAAATTCAAGTTTTTATATCCCGATTCGGACATCAGAGTATTGGTAAACAAGGCCTCCGTTTTAACTGAATTGCTTAGAAAAAACAAATTGGACCTTGCCTTAATTGAAGAAGTATTAAATGAATCCGACTTAATAGAAGATTATTTCTATGATGACCATATTGTAATTGTTGCTGAACCAAACCATCACCTGTTTTCTAAAGAAGAGGTAACTGCATTCGATATTATTAATGAACACTTATTGCTGCGGGAAAAGGGTGCCGGTGTAAGGAATTTATTTGAATTCAGGATGAATGAAATTGGATTATCGGTTAAACCCTATTGGGAAAGTACAAGTACGACAGCCTTAATAAATGCAGCAAAAAATAAGCTGGGAATTGCCGTATTACCTTTTCTGCTGGTAAAGGAATATATTGTTTCAGGTAGTTTAAAAGAATTAAAAGTAAATAATATGGATTTAAACAGAAAACTGACCATTGTATATCATAAGAATAAATTTCTGACAACTGCCATGCAGGATTTCATACGAATATGTCATGAGTCTTGAAACAAACAGGCCTTGTAGTTTCTAAAAACTACAAGGCCTGAAATAGAAGTAGGTTGAAGGATTGGGTTGATTATAAAGCAATCATAACAGCTGTAGCCTTAATAACAGCCTTTGCTTTAACCCCGGAAGCAAGTCCCAACTCTTTGACTGCAGACATAGAAATAGTGGATGTAACTATATTCCCGCCAACGGTTTTTAAGGTAACAATTGCATTTACTGCGCCTTCCTGAACTTTTACAATTTCGCCCTCAAGCTGATTCCTGGCGCTAATCTTCATGTCCCCGATACCAATCATTACCTCTGTAGCCTTAATTACAGCACTGGCTTCTTTGCCGGGAACAAGTCCCAATTCCTTTACTGCTTCTAAAGAAATAGTAGAAGAAAGGGTATCACCGCCATCAGTCTTTAATGTAACAATTGCATTTACTGCACCTTCCTGAACAGATTCAACTTTACCTTTAAATTGATTTCTCGCACTAATACTCATTTTTATTCTCCTTTCTGTTATCATAAACAGCATAAACACTTGTTATTTATAAATTAGCATCATAACATTCATGCGTCTAATTATATTATCTTATAATCATCATAGCTTTATGCCTATGTGATAACCAAAAGCCAAAGGTTTCAATCCCGACTAATAATAACATATAATTTTAGTTGGAAAGATAGCCTGCCACGTTTAGGATAATAACTAAAAAAGGATAGAATTAATGAGTAATCGCAGAACTAAGAAAATCTTTAAACAAGTTCGTAATGCCAATCTTAAATACAACCTGGTCGAAAATGGGGATAAAATAGCTGCGGCCATGTCAGGTGGAAAAGACAGCTATATAATGCTATATTCCCTGACTATGCTGCAACAATTCACTCCTTTAATGTTTGAAATCGTACCAATTAATATTGATCTGGGCTGGCAAAATGAAACTCAACCCATGCGTAAATTTTGTGAAAGTCTGGGACTGCCTCTTCATATTGAGCCGACTAATATTGGTCAGGTAGTTTTTGATTATCGTGAAGAAAAAAACCCCTGTGCATTATGCGCCAATCTTCGTCGTGGAGCCATTAACCGGGTAGCAAAAGACTTCGACTGTAATAAAGTTGCTTTGGGTCATCACCTGGATGATGTAGTTCATACCCTTTTTCTTTCCATACTTTTTGAAGGTCGTCATAATGTCTTTAAACCAAAAACCTATTTAGATAGAATGGATATTACATTTATCAGACCCTTGATCTACGTGGAAGAGAGAGATATTGAACTTTTAACTGCCTCTTTTAACCTCACTCCGGTTGTTAATCGTTGCCCTGCAGACGGGCAAACCCGCCGTGCAGATATGAAAGTCATATTGGATACTATTGAAAAAGATTTTCCCGGAGCACGCAAACAATTTTTATCCAGTCTGGAAAATATAGGTCCGGATTCATTTTGGTAAAATCAATCGAACGTTTGTTTTAATGCTGGGAAAATGATATAATCAGCTTAATAAATCGGGAGGTGTTATTATGAATAATTTAAAACCTCTTAATGAAAGACAACAAGCCATACTTGATTATATT
>JAAYBS010000046.1 GCA_012718855.1 Syntrophomonadaceae bacterium | reverse complement strand
GGTTCCGTTGGCTACTGCTATGGCGTGTTTGACTCCTATGTAGTCGGCCATTTCGCGTTCGAAGGCTTTGACGTTTTCGCCCATTATGTATTGGGCAGAGGCAAGGACTCCAAGGATTGCCTGTTCAGCTTCCTTTTTTATGTTCGCGTATTGTCTTTTTAGGTCGATTAGAGGTATTTTCATGAGTTGATACTCCTTTTTTAATGGACACAGATATAATAGATTTATATTTTTGTTTTTAGAACCTGATTTAACCTGACTTTTTTCTGACTGAACCTGATGGTATTTTTCTTTAGATCCTTCGCTTCGCTCAGGATGACATAAGTGTTACTTAGTATAACAAAAAGTACACCGGAGGCTTCGCCTCCGTAGAGAAGCTATAAGCTCCTCCTACTAATATGATTTTTATTATTTTTTATTTTATCTACAGAGTTTTCTTCTCACCCGGTTGGTATTCGGGTAGTAGATTTCTTATTATGGTTTCGGCATCGTGGCCATTGAGATTATTGTTGTCAGTGATCAGGTTGTCTATGGTTTTTAGTATTGGTATCAGGTCGCCGTTGTCTTTATGGGTTATGTATATTCTTTCGTTGTGGGTGGCGGCCATTTGTTCTTTAGCGGTAAACAGTTCTTCGTACAGTTTTTCCCCAGGGCGGATGCCGGTGAATTGTATGGCAATATCCTTTTCCGGGATCAGGTTGTAGAGATTGATAAGGTCATTGGCTATATCTAATATTTTAACCGGTTCACCCATATCCAGTACAAATATTTCCCCACCTTCGGCCATAGCTCCTGCCTGAATGACCAGCTGCACTGCTTCGGGGATGGTCATGAAGTAGCGGGTCATGTCGGGGTGGGTAACGGTTACCGGTCCGCCTTTTTCAATTTGCTGTTTGAATATTGGGATTACTGATCCCCGGCTGCCCAGCACATTACCAAAACGAACCGCCGCAAAGTGAGTCTGACTGGTGGTGTTAATTTCCTGGACTATCATTTCAGCTATGCGTTTGGTAGCTCCCATTATGGAGGTGGGATTAACCGCTTTGTCAGTCGAAATGAAGATAAAGGTTTCCACTCCATTTTTATCGGCTATCTCAGATATGTTTTTTGTACCGATAATATTATTTTTTATAGCTTCTCCCGGGTGCATTTCCATCATGGGAACATGTTTGTGAGCGGCAGCGTGGAAAACTACTTCCGGTTTATGGTGGCTAAATGAATATTCCAGTTTGTCTTTATCCTTAATATCTGTCAGTTCAGTTTCGATTATAACATTGGAGAATATGGATTTTATTTCATTATCAATTTCAAATAGTGCATTTTCATTGTTGTCCAGCAGGATTATTTTTTTAATTCCATGCATACAGACCTGACGGCAAAGTTCAGAACCAATTGAGCCACCGGCCCCGCTGACCAAAACAGTCTTGTCGTTCAAGTAAAGTGCAATTTCTTCCAGGTTCATTTTAACCGGTTCACGTCTAAGCAAGTCTTCGAGTTGAATTTCACGCAACCGATGTCGGCGGTCGAGCAGGTCATCAGTTCCCTGGAATATGCGCAGTTTAGCTGGAGTCTGGCGGCATATGGCTACTATTTCCCGGACAGTTTTGCCTTTGGCAGAGGGAATAGCCAGAATTATTTCCTCAATGGCATATTTGTCTACTATGCGGGGAATATCGTTGCGATTACCCAATACCGGTATTCCATGCAGAGTGAGGTATTGTTTCGATTTGCTGTCATCAACTATTCCCACCGGTTTGAGGTTGAGACTGGTATTGTTAAGCAATTCTCTGATAACCATTTCTCCAGCATCCCCGGCACCAATTATCAAAGTTTTTTTAGCTACTAGACTGCTTTCTTTTATAAGCAGGTCCCGTAGAATTCTCCAGCCTAACCGGGAAGCACCAATTAGTATTAGCATCAATAGCCAGGCTAATATATAGATGCTGCGGGGCAAGTGGGACAACGGAATAGTATATATGAGCATTACCAAGATTAATATGCTGGTAGTTACTGATTTGAGTATGCCAAACAGCTCATCAAGACTGGCATATTGCCACATGCGGTGATAAAGCCTGAATACGTATAGGCTGACCAAGGTTATGATGGTTATGTAAGGGACCAGGGATAAATAAGCATCTATGTATTGCCCGGGTATGTCGGCCTCGAATCGCAACAGTAAGGCCAGGATTACCGCCAGGTTTATGAGGATGGTGTCTATGAACATTAGGGTGAGTATTCTTATTATGCGAAACATGGTCTATGAGCCTTTCTGAATTCGATGTTAGTAATCTGGTTCTTTTTTGAACCTGACTAGACCTGACTTTTTTATGACTGAAACTGACGGTTTTTATGGTTCTGTATGATTTATTTTTTGTTTTTTCTATCGGAGGCTAAAAGCCTCCTCTACAAAACGTGGGGAGGCTCGAACCGCGTTTACCCTGTGGATATAGAAGCCACGGGGACGGTTCGAGATTACTGAGGAAGCCACGGGGACGGTTCCATCGTCTTCCCTATCGGTCCTTCGCTTCGCTGCGGAGACGCTCGAACCGTCCCCATGGCTTTTC
>JAAYBS010000045.1 GCA_012718855.1 Syntrophomonadaceae bacterium | reverse complement strand
GCGGAAGTAAAATCCGTTGCTGCCCAGAATGTAAAAGTGGACAAGCCCCCTGTCACAGTCAAAACCAGTCAGCCCGTTGCTCAACCCATAAATAACAACATCAGCAATAGCACTCCGGTTTCCCGAGGGCAAACAAGTACAGATATTAATAAGTATCCGAAATTAAGCAAGGTTAAAGGTATCTTTGGCCAGTTTCACTATAGGGAATTAAGCGGGGGTAGAATCGAGGTAGACCCCCAATGGGTAGTTGATAATATTGTTACTATAACCCTGCCCGGAACAAATAAAAAAGTACAGGTACATAAGTTAGCAGCAGATAACTTCATTATGGCGTTTAATTACATAAATAATGGTACGGTTATAGTAAACGGCAAGCAGGTATCACTATTAAGTCTAATTGAAACGATGGATGGAACATATGTGACCAGACATGTAAACTGGGCCCCTGATAAGGGCTTGAGTAATCATTCCTGGGGTACAGCCATAGATATCAACGCCAGAGACCACTTCAGATATGTAGATTCAGCCAGTGACCCGAATTTAATCCTATGGGAAAAAGCCTTTAAACCGGCTGGATTTAGTTGGGGTAACAGTTATAATGACTCCATGCATTATGAACTTATAAAATAATTGGGGAGAAGGTGTTTTAGTCTACACTTCTCCCCTGCCCTATAATACTCATACAGTTGCATTGCCATCTTTAACTTTAAGCAATATCTCTCTGATTAACTTTTTGCCGGGTGGCTATGGTTTGTTTGGCCAGAGTCTTACTGTTAATGGCATAGGATCTGACTGGTTTACCACCAGCCTTGAAGCTTCCCCGATAATCAAAATTAGATCGTTCCATAAGTCGCCTTCCGCCTTCAGAGATGGTAAAGGCGCCAATTGCACTAATGTCAGGAATATTAGCATCTTGCAGCGGAACAAAATGTCTGCCAAAATCTCTTACTAATGCCTTGGTATATTTCTTATGCTGCTTATCCTCCAGGTCAACAATTACCGAGCAGATATAAAGGTATAGGTCGGGTTCATCAAAAGACTTTATGTGCCTCATAGCTTCGCTTTCATTCATTTCCCCGGTCAGAATTTTCTTCCAAATGGAATGCTCCAACGGAATAACCCAATAATATCCTCTGACTTTTCCATTGATTTTACAAACACGAAACATCATAGGTTCTTTTTCAATTAATTTACGGATAAATGTAGATTCAGAATGCCAACAGCTATCAAAATACCTTTTTTCTAGACTCAGCATGGCTGGTATATCCTGAATCCCAGCACATTCAACCGTACATGCCAAGTTATTCATAATTTCACCTTCCTGATGGTTTGATACTGAAATGGGTTGATATGCACACAAAGCTAGTGCCCAACATCGAACCTCATATTGGACATCGAAAAACGGCTGACATCAATAACCCGTTACAGCATCAGACAAAATATTTTTCATTAATCGGTTTTAAAAGATATTTAAACAGAGAACCAGCAAGCTACAGTGGAGAGCGCTTAATAGAGGTATTTTGCGGGGTATTCATAATTTCACCTTCCTACATACTAAACTCCGAAAATGGTCCGGTGTTCTGCTTTTATTATAGTCTCCTTGTCGATTTTATTCACTTTATGAGCATGGGGGCAATATGGTGGAAATAAGCGTATAAGAAAGGAAACCCGGAGGGCTATTATTTAAATATATCCCAATGCTATTAGATGGGAATAATCATAAATATTCAAAGCTTTTATAACTTATCTTGCGATTTTTAATAATTATTGCATGTTTCTGTTAATAATGGCTAAATATAAATTATAACCATGTAGATGGGCTGAAAAGATGAAATACCTTAAGAACTAAGTTAAAAATATAATAATTAAAGGTGGGGTTATAGTGCCAGTTCAAATTATTACGGATACCTCCTGTGATTTACCTGACAAAGAATTGAAAGAATATGGGATTGAGATGATTTCTTTAAAAGTTACTTTTAGTAATGGGGAAACATTCCTGGACCGAATTGAGCTTACTCCTGACATGTTTGTCCGGAAAATGAGCGCCTCAAAAACCCTTCCTAAAACATCTACTCCTGATCCCCAAACCTTTATCGATTATTTTAAAAAGGGGCTCGAACAAGTAGGACAGGTTATATTTATCAGTCTTTCCTCAGGTCTAAGCGGTACCTATCAAACCGCATTATTAGCAAGTAGAATGTTGAATAATGAAGGAATAAGAATATTTGATACCTATACCGGCTCTCTGGGAGTAGGTATTTTTGCAATTAAAGCCTCACTGATGAGCAGAGAGGGTCTTTCTCTAGATACAATTATAGAAAATCTTTCTGCTATGCGGGCTGAAACTGAAACCATTTTTACACTGGATACTCTGGACAATGTAGTTAAGGGCGGCAGATTAAGCCAATTTGAAGGATTTGCCGGTAACCTGCTTAATATTAAACCCATATTAAGTAGAGATAGAACTACCGGCACTCCGGTTATTATTGAAAAGGTAAGAAGTCGTAGAAAGGCCATTGATAGAATGGTTGAATTATTGGGAAACCTTAAGGGTACCCCCATAAGCCAGAGATTGATAGGAATAAGCCATGTGAATTGTGAAGAGGTTGCTCAACGCTTAGGTCAAACAATAACGGAGCGTTATAAGCCAGAAAAACCCATTATCATTGCACCGATGAGTGCAACTATAGGAACCTATGCGGGTGAAGGTGGACTGATGATTAATTGTTAGGTGTTTTCATCAGGTAAGGTTACTTATCCGTTTTTTGCTTACATAGAATATAACTCACTCGGTTATGCTTCACCTATTGGATGGATTTGCTGATCTTTTTAAAGAAGTAATTATCAGATATCCTTCCATGATTAATAATAAGGCAATGGAAATAATAACGGTACTTATTATTGAAGGGTATTGTCCGGCAAATCCGTTGGCCGAAATATGCTTAATTAAAATGCCAGTATACGCCCAAATAATTACTAGACCATAGGCAATATCCCGGTTTTTAAAAGTGGCTATAACTCCTATACAGAAGCCAATGATAATAAATATTATAGTCCAGATTACTGCCGATGCCCCTATTCCATTCCACCCCAAACCGACCAATAATGCTACGAAATTAGCAATAGTTGCTACAGTAATCCAAGCAAAATAAATACTAAAAGGAATTTTAACCAATATTATTTCTCTAATTGTATATTCTTCCTGGTTTAATAATTGCACAATCATTATTAAACAAATCAGAATTATAATCATAAGAATCATAGATAAACTGATAAAAAGGTAATGCCAGGCGAAAATCCATAGTACATTAGCTATGGATGAAATAGAAAAATAAATACCTATCTTAGCAAATAGTTTTTCATCTAGCCTGCTTTTATGATTATGAAAAAAGCCCAGTTGATAAAGTGTGTAGCCTGCCAATAAAATATAGATCAGACCCCAAATAGAAAATGTCAAAGCTGCCGGTGTAAATAAACTTGGATAAAATTCGGAAACCTGACCGGTATTCAGGTTATTGATAGGCAGTATATTGGCAAGCGCATTAACAATAATCATTAATAGAAAAGTAACGGTTACAATCACTTTAATATAGCCAGTACTTCTGTGGTTAGGCATTACTTCACCATCTTTCGTTAAATAGTTATTAATTATTTTACTATAGTCTGTTAGTTATCTATATGGACCGGAAATTATTTTGGCCGAACCAAGTATACAATATGTTGTGATTTATTCTCTTGATTCATTCATCATCGTTCTTTACCCTATAATAAGATATAGAATTTTATTACAGAGGTGTATTTATGCAGAATAAAATAAAAGTAGCCATTTTAGGTTTCGGTAATATTGGCAAACATGCAGTTGGTGCAGTTCAGGCTTCACCTGACATGCAGTTGGTCGGTATTGTACAACCTGTTGCTGATTTGGATAGCTCTGGTCTTTCACTGGCAAGGCATTATAATCTGGTAGAATCAATTGATCAATTATCCGAAGTTGATGTTGCCCTATTATGTATTCCTACCCGGGCAGTTCAGCAGACAGCTTTGCAATTACTGGCTCAAGGGATTAATACCGTAGATAGTTTTGATATTCATGGCGAGTTGGCTGATCTACGTATAGAGCTTGATAAAGTTGCCCGGGCTAATAATTCGGTAGCGGTTATTTCAGCTGGTTGGGACCCCGGTACCGATTCCATGGTTCGCTGTATGTTTGAATTTATGGTACCGCGTGGGATTACTTATACTAATTTCGGCCCGGGAATGAGTATGGGACATACCGTTGCCGCAAAATCTATTCCTGGAGTTGATAATGCTCTTTCAATGACTATACCTGCGGGTACCGGTATTCATCGTCGTATGGTTTATGTTCAGTTAAAACCTGAGGCTGATTTTAATGAAGTAGCAAATGCCATTAAAAAGGATGCCTATTTTGCCAAGGATGAAACCATAGTAACTCAGGTTGATGATGTAAGCAAGTTATTAGATATGGGACATGCTGTAAATATGGAGCGTAAGGGTGTATCCGGAATCACGCATAATCAATTGCTTAGTTATTCTATGAAGATCAACAATCCGGCTTTAACCTCCCAGATCATGATAGCGTCAGCTCGCGCCAGTATGAAGCAAAAGCCTGGTGCCTACACCATGATTCAAATACCAATAATTGATTACATATATGGTAATGAAAATGATATAATCCGGACTATGGTGTAAAGTAATGCGGTAATGGGGTGACATAAAAATCAGCCGGGGTGGTCATCCATAATTATATTGATTGGACTAAATACCAATGGAATTTTTACCCGTAAGCAAATCAGACCTTAAACATAGAAATTGGGATACCCTGGATATAATTATGGTTAGTGGGGATGCCTATGTCGATCACCCGGCATGGGCATCTGCTATATTAGGAAGATTTTTAGAGTCATATGGCTATCGGGTTGGAATTATCGCACAACCTGATTGGACCAAACTGGATGATTTTCTTTCCCTGGGAAAACCCCGCTTATTCTTTGGAGTTTCTGCCGGTAATATGGATTCCATGGTGAATCATTATACTGCCGACAAGAAGAAGCGTAATCAGGATTTATATTCACCTGGAGGCGAAGCGGGTTTAAGACCGGATCGTCCTACCATTGTTTATACTAATAGACTCCGTGAGGCTTTTCCAGATGTTCCGATAATTATTGGCGGAGTAGAAGCCAGTCTACGCCGGTTAGCTCATTATGATTACTGGGCAGATAAAGTGAGACGCTCTATTTTATCGGACAGTAAAGCTGATTTACTGGTTTATGGCATGGGAGAATATACCCTGCTGAAAATTGCCCAGTACCTTGAAAATGGCAATGAGATTAAAAACTTAACTTCCCTGCCCGGTACCGGCTATATGAGTTCAACCTTACCCTCTTCGCCACTTGAGTTACCGGCATATGAAGAGGTTGCTGGCAACAAGCAGGCTTTTTCCCGTAGTACCCGATTAATATACCAGCATAATAATCCCTACTCCTCTCCCCCCTTGGCACAAAAACATGGTGTGCGCTGGGTAGTTATGAATCCTCCGCCATTGCCTCTTACCACCGCTGAAATAGACCGCATATATTCCAGCCAGTTTATGCGCCAATCTCATCCGATGTATGATAAAAGCGGAGGAATCAAGGCTCTGGAGTCTGTCCAGTTTTCTCTGGTAACTCATCGGGGTTGTTTTGGGGGCTGTGCTTTTTGTTCGCTGGCTATCCATCAGGGAAAGTATATTCAGAGTCGCAGCATAGATTCACTGGTAAAAGAAGCCGAAACCTTTACGCAACATCCTGATTTTAAAGGTGTTATTCCTGATGTCGGTGCGCCATCAGCCAATATGTACGGAATGAAGGGTAAAAACCCCGACAAGTGTAAAAAATGCAATCGTATAAGCTGCCTGTATCCAAATGTTTGCTCCAACCTGCAAACTGACCATACTCCCTCGATTAAACTATGGAAAAAGTTGCGGAACATAAGTCAGATTAAACATATTCGTGTAGCTTCCGGAGTTCGTTATGATTTGGTTCTGAAGGATACCTCCGGTCAATATTTACATGACTTATGCAAATATCATGTAGGCGGACAGTTAAAAATTGCTCCGGAGCATATTTCCCCGGCAGTTACTTCCCTTATGGCTAAACCAGGCAAAAAAGAATATATGCAATTCATATCGGCTTTTAAACAGACAAAAAACAAACTAAAGAAGGACCTGTATTTAATCCCATATTTTATATCTGCACATCCGGGCAGCACCCTGGACGAGAGTGTTGAACTAGCGGAATTTTTGCGGGATCATTTTCAGTATCATCCTGAACAGGTGCAAAATTTTACTCCGACGCCTATGACTATATCAACCAGTATGTATCATACCGGTATTAATCCACTCAACAACCAGGAAGTATATATTCCCCGGGATACATGGGAACGTAAAGCACAACGCGCTTTACTGCAGTATCGTGATCCCAAAAACAAAACATTAGTGCGCGAGGCTTTGGTAAAATCCGGACGATCTGATTTGATTGGCAGTTCACGTCAGGCACTGGTTAAAGATACTAACTTCAAACCCTCTATTGGTAAAACCCGCCGCTCAAAAAGCAAATAAACAGGCTTAAAATAAAGGTGAAAACAGGCGGAAAAATCCTTCTTTGAAGCGGTTATATAATGAGCGGTTGGCATATATTTGCGGAGTTATTTCTTCACTAAGATTGATAGCTCGTAAAAATTCTTCTTCCAGATAGGAACTGATTTGTTCGTCATAAATAAAGGCATTTACCTCAAAGTCTAATTGGAAACTGCGAATATCCATATTAGCTGAACCTACTGAACAGGCAAATCCATCAATGACCACCATTTTACTGTGCAGAAATCCGCGCTTATAACGATAACAACGAACTCCAGCCTTTAAAAGTTCTCCTATATAGGAAAGTGATGCCCAGTAAACATAGTAATGATCAGGTTTGTATGGAATCATCAGACGCACATCCACTCCTGATAAGGCAGCAATCTTGAGGGCTTCCTGAATACTTTCGTCAGGAATATAATATGGAGTTTCAATAAAAATATTTCGTTGGGCTTTATTGATGAGTTTCAAATAGCCATTTTTTATGGAGGGATAAGTAGTATCCGGCCCACTGGCAACTATTTGTATCGCACTTTCTCCTGCAGGTCGTGACGAAAAATATCGGGCCACTTGAGGCAAAGGGTCACGGGCAGCATAACGCCAATCAAGTAAAAATCTCATTTCCAACCCGTCAACCGCAGAACCTTCGATTTTCAAATGAATATCTCGCCAATAACCCAGTTTTTTGGACAACCCCAGGTATTCGTCACCAATATTAAACCCGCCAACATATCCAATCTTGCCATCAATAACACTTATTTTACGGTGATTACGATAATTAATACGCTGATTAATGTAGGGCAAAAATGGTGGATAAAAGGAGACCGTTTGTCCTCCATTTTTATGCAGTTGGTCAAAGAAATTTCTAGGTAGTGCAATACAGCCCATGCCATCATAAAGTATTTTTACTTCTACGCCCTGAGCAGCTTTTTCGGCCAAAATATTAACTATATTTCTGCTCAGATTATCATTTCGAATTATGAAATACTGCATGTGGATATAATCTCTGGCATTTTTAATGTCATTAATCATACTGTCAAACAGATCAATTCCATTATGAAATATTTCCACCTGATTATCCTGACTAATTAAAGAATGGCTGCTAGCCAGAAGCATACGAATCAAATCCTGATATTCTGCTACCCTGGGATCATTAAATTCCATGCTTTGGTGATAAAGACTGGCGTCCTGCCAGGCTACCATGGGAATTACTATGCGTTCTTCTTCTTCCTTTAAATAGAATATTTTTTTGCGGCGTAGATTTTGCCCTAAAAATATGTACATTAAAAATCCCAGCAAGGGAATGAATACCAGCAGCAATATCCAGGATAATGTCCCCATCGGATTACGGCGTTCAAAAATAACTACCAGTATTATCAGCAAGAAATTGATTATTAAAACGATATCAACTAATACTAACCATAAGTTTTCCGGTAACATATATTATCCTCCGGGATGATAATAATTAAACTGCCGTGTTATCGCATTCAATAAACATTCAGGGAACCGGTCAAGTTATCCTTGTCGCAGTCCCCCGTCATTTTAAATATAATTATATCTCATCTGATGAAGTTTTTGATAAATGAATAGATTACCGCCCCTTGAAGTTAGCCTGACGTCGTTCTATAAATGCCTGAACTCCTTCGGCAGCATCCTCACTTTTCATGATAGGCATAATATCTGGCATAAGTTGGGCTAAAGCTGCTTTGTTCCCTTCTACTCTGGCAATGCGGGCCGAGCGTAATGCAGCTTGAACTCCCAGCGGAGCCTGCATGGATATGCGTTTTGCAATCTCCAGTGCCCGGTCAAATTGCTTACCCGGCTCAGTGACTTCCTGAACCAGACCCATGCGATAAGCTTCCTGAGCAGATATTTCATCACCGGTTAATAGATAACGCATGGCATTACCCCATCCCATTTCCTGATACATACGAACGGTTGCACCACCTACCGGATAAATGCCGCGGGTTACCTCAATCTGCCCCAGACGAAGATCAGAGGCCGCAACTCTTACATCAGTTGCCAGCAAAAATTCAAAACCAATAGTATAACAAATTCCCTGTGCAGCCATTACCAGAGGTTTGCTCAGACGTTTGTCTTCATCCAGGCCGAATGGGTCAATAAAACCTTCCGGTAAATCCGGAAATTTACCTTCGGCAAATACACCTGCCCACTGCACCAAATCCAGACCGGCCGTAAAATGATCACCATGGGCAAACAACAAACCACAGCGTAATTCCGGATCATTATGCAGCTCACCATAAGCAGCCGCTACTTCCCAGTACATGTCCAGACTAAGAGCATTACGTTTTTCCGGTCGATTCATGCCAATTAACAGTACATGTCCGTCTTTTTCCACCGATACGGTTTTATTACTCATATTATAGTCCCCTCCGATTCCCTTTTACTTATGTTTAATACACTATCAAACTCAGGTCAAGTAAAACCTGATAAGATTATCCAATTAATTAATTTATCATCAAATTAAACCTTATCTATAGTATATATGATATATTGGCGATATAACCCAATATATTTGAAATGGAGTGACTATCATGCCTTTCATTCTTGATATGGATGCGACCAGTATTGCTGAAAAGATAAAACAAGGTGAACTGTCATCATTTGAAGTTACGGAAACATATATTAATAGATTAAAAAAGATTAACCCCAGGGTTAATTGTCTGGTGGAAGATAGATTTGAGGAAGCCCGTCTGGAAGCAAAAACAGCTGATGATATTTTACGTTCCAGTCCCATAGATGCAAAAGGTCGTCTGTTTGGCGTACCTATCAGTATGAAAGAATCTTTTCATGTAGCCGGTATGAAAACTACCGCAGGACTTCCCAATCGTAAAAACCTGGTTGAAACTAGAGATGCAGATGCGGTAGCC
Organism: Syntrophomonadaceae bacterium; assembly: GCA_012718855.1. Classification (GTDB taxonomy): domain Bacteria; phylum Bacillota; class Syntrophomonadia; order Syntrophomonadales; family Syntrophomonadaceae; genus JAAYBS01. The sequence continues at coordinate 23,143 of JAAYBS010000045.1, read as the reverse complement.
AGCTTGAAAAGAGAAGGGGCTATTATTTTAGGTAAAACCAATACTCCGGTACTATGTTACTGCCAGGAAACTGATAATAAATTATATGGGCGAACTAATAACCCCTGGGGTCTCGATAGGACAACAGGCGGTTCCAGCGGCGGTGAAGGTGCCCTGATAGCATCCGGAGGTGCTGCTGTCGGATTAGGTTCAGACATTGGCGGTTCTATTCGTTTTCCCAGTCATTTTAACGGGGTAATTGGCTTTAAAACTGGAAACGGTCAAGCATCTCTGGTTGGACATTTCCCCTTTCAGACTCATCCATTAAAGGCACGTATGGAGGGAATAGGTGCTTTGGCTAAATCTGTTAGGGATGCCCGTCTGATTAATGATATTGTGGCTTTTAAAGAACCCGATAAAAAGGATATCAGTCAGTTTACGATAGTCATCCCCCGTCAAAGTCTTTTTTATCCGGTTAATCCTGGTACCGGAAGAGCTATAACAAAAGTCAGCACTATCTTGTCAGCTGATTTTCCTGTAGTTGATGAACAGCCACCCTACCTAAAAGAATCAGCGGAACTTTGGCAGAGCCTTATGGCGATTGGTGGTAGCCGTGAAATGGAAGAAATTGCTGCCGGAGGAAAAGCGCTTTACCCGCTTAAAGAGTATTGCCTCGAAAGAATGTTTAACTCATCAGATTATCATCGTTATTTTACCTGGGTATTAGTGGCAGCACGAATTAGTAACCCTGGTAAGCGCAAACTTGCTCAAATAGAAAGATTTTTAACTCAGGGGGACCGAGCTTTAGACGACTATTTTGAAAACCGACTTCTGATTCTCCCCGTCTATCATCGAGCAGCACCACCCCACGGGAAAGTAATTGATGAAATATTTTCCCTTACCTTTTCTTTCAAACGGTATTTACCTTTTGTGGCTTTTGTAAACGCCTGGGGACTTCCCGCCCTTATAATTCCAGTCGGGGTTGACGATGACGGTCTTCCTATTGGTTTGCAGATTATCAGTCGGACAGGCAATGAGGACGCCATATTCCAATTAGGTGAACTATTAGAACAAAACGTACGTGGTTATAAACGCAGTAAAATCTGACCAGTAGAACCGTCCGAGACCACTGAAAAAGGACGAAAAAAAGCGCTTGCAAACCATCCTACTAGTAGATTAGTATAAAGGCATGGAAAACAAACGGCAGCAAATTCTTGATACCGCTTTACAACTAATCCAGCAGTCGGGGTTCGACAGCTTCAGCTATAGCGATCTTTCCGAAATAGTGGGTATTACGAAGGCGAGTATTCATTACTATTTTCCCAGCAAGGAAGATCTCGGAATAGCCGTGCTGAAGATGGTTGGCGAGCGCAGTCAGTTGCTGAATGCAATCATTGCACAGCGTCAAAGCCCAACCGAAATGCTGTCTCTATATGTTAAGGCGGTTCTTATTAGTAATCCGGGCGAAATGATCTGCCCGGTTTCCTCGCTTCAAGCCGCGTATAATGTCATCCCTGAAGCGATGAAAGCCGAATTGCAGCGGCTTTCCGCACTCGAACTCGACAGTCTGACCGCGATTCTGCAGCAGGGACTGGATGAGGGCGTGTTCGAGTTCAAAGGCACCGCGAGAGAATACGCCGCACTGATGCTGACGTCGCTAAAAGGTGCGCTGCAGTATTCGCGGGCTTTAAAGGAAGACCTCCGAAAATCAGTGATCGATGTGTTGATGAGACAGATTTTAAAACCCTGAAATAGGACGTTTTTTTAAGGTATCTACCAACTAGTAAATAGTGGCGGCAGGCCTATCGCTGCGCCATCTAATCAAAGGAAGCGAAGGATGTAAATGTTTTCAAATGGATAAAAAAACCGGTTGAACGTAATGTCGAAAGATCGTTATTGGAGGTAAAGGAAATGTATTATCTTGAACTTGCGAAACAAGGACAGATGCCAACAGCGCCGGTTGCCGATCTTCTGGGCTTCAGGGCGACGGATTTTCGGGTCGGCGAAGTCACACTGGAATATGAAGCGCAGACTGAACATACGAATCCGGCCGGTATGGTGCAGGGCGGGATCATTACTACGGTAGCGGACGCCGCTATGGCCTCGGCCTATTTAACAACCCTCAATCAAGGAGAATTCTACACAACCATCGAAGTAAAGGTAAATTTCCTGAGGCCTGTCCGGCAGGGAATGCTGCGGTTTGTTGGCAAAACCCTTCGTTCCGGCGGGAAAATCGGCCTGGCTCAGTGCGAGGTATTCGATGAGGCTGGGAATCTGGTTGCGTTTGCCACCAGCACCTGCATGACGCTTCGCACCGAAAAGTAAACCCCATCATCGCTTCTATCGAAGCATCATGCCGTGTACGAGCGATCTCTTTCACGCTTTGCAAGCCGGATCGGCTGTTCGGAAAGGGAAGCCAAAGCGGCATTTTGTTGCTTTAGGAGCCACATGGGGATAGTTCTTCTGTGGCCTTTATGCCTTCTGGCAGTAGTGGCCACATAGGGGCTTTCCAAGACCAGTGGTCAGCCTGAGTTTTTCTTTTCCATAGCTGCTTTGAGTTTTTCACCCAGACTGGTTCCCAGTTCTTCCTGATCACTATACTGGGCAATCAATCTTTGCGTGGCACGGCTATTTCCTTTGCGGGAGAAAATATCTTCATTCTCCTCCTGGCGATATCCACAGTTTCTATCCGGACAGGCCAGCACCTTTCCACGTTTGCCGTTTACGAGCAGCATATTTTTGCCACAGGCGGGACATTTGGTTTTAGAAACATTGTCAGCTCGATAACTACTGGTATCAGTTTTTATTACATTGACCAAATCAATAGTATCCTGGCGAATATCTGCAATAAACACAGTTTTCTTTTCCTTGCCCCGAGAAATATTGGTCAATCTCTGTTCCCATTGGGCAGTAAGTTCCGGTGAGCGCAATGCGGTTGGAACCAGGTCAACCAGTTGTATTCCCTTAGAAGTTGGGATTAGTTCCTTACCATGTCTTTCTATATAACTGGTTCGAATCAACTTTTCAATTATTTCTGCCCTCGTGGCTGGAGTCCCCAAACCGCTGCCTTTAATTGATTCGCGTAACTCTTCATCTTCTATAAATTTTCCGCTGTGTTCCATAGCCGTCAGCAGGGTGGCTTCCGTATAACGGGCTGGTGGTTTGGTTTTGTGATTGTTTATCTTAATCTTTTTTACAGCCAGCTGTTCGTTAATGGAATGCTGCGATAGAGTTTGTTCAGGTTCTGCATCAGAATCGGCATTCTCTTTATCTGAAATGCCAGCTTGTATGGCTCGCCATCCCCGATCCGTTATAACTTTTCCTCGTGAAATAAACTTTTCTCCGGCAATTTCAGTAATGATAGTTGTCTGGTCATACTTAAACGGCGGATATAATACAGCTATGAAACGACGGGCAATTAAATCATAGAGACGCTTTTCATCTTCATTCAATACAGATAAATTCAGGGGTTGTTCAGTTGGAATAATAGCATGATGATCAGTTACTTTGCTGTCATCCACAAAACGTTTTCCCGGTTTCAAGGTTTTGCCCAATAAAGGTTTGACCAATGACATATAAGGTCCAACCCCCATAGCTTTTAAACGAATACCCAGGGTGGGGACAATATCGTTGGTTATATAACGGGAGTCAGTACGAGGATAAGTAACCAGCTTATGCTGTTCATATAAGTCCTGTAATACTGAAGAAGTTTTTTGAGCCGACCATCCGTAACGACGATTTGCATCCCGCTGTAATTCAGTCAGATCATAAGCCAGCGGAGGCGGTTCACTTTTAGTCTCCGTCTTTATATCTTTTATAATTCCTGGCTGGCCTTTAAATTTTGCTTCCAATTCCTGTGCTTTTGTGTAGTCGTTAATTTTACCATCTTTATTGCCGCGCCAGTCACCAAAATAGTCACCAAAATCTGCCCGTATGGTCCAATAGTCAACCGGTTTAAATTTTTTGATCTCGGCTTCCCGGTTAACTATAAGTGCCAAAGTCGGAGTCTGTACACGTCCCGCATTAAGCTGTGCATTAAATTTACAGGTCAGGGTACGGGTTACATTCAGGCCAATCAGCCAATCTGCTTCGGCTCTGCAAACTGCCGCATCGTATAAGTTATTATAAACTGGACCCGGTTGCAGATTGGAAAATCCATCCCGGATGGCCTGGTCTGTCTGGGATGATATCCATAACCTTTTAAAGGGTTTTTTCCATTTGGCCATATCCATGATCCAGCGGGCTACCAATTCCCCTTCCCTGCCTGCATCAGTAGCAATAATCAATTCATTGATATCGTTTCGGTTCATCAGATTTTTAACCACCTGATATTGATGAGAAGTTTGTTTAATAACTTTTAGTTTCATCTTTTCAGGCAGCATGGGTAAATCCTCCATACGCCATTGTTTATATTTGCTGTCATAATTATCAGGCTCAGCCAAAGTTACCAGATGTCCAAGTGCCCAGGTAACTACATAGTTATTACCTTCTATATAACCTTTGGCTTTGTTATTACACTTAAGTACCCGGGCTATTTCCCGACCAACGCTGGGCTTTTCAGCCAGTACCAGAGACTTCATGTTTTCACCTCTTTATATTAAAAACTGCAATCAAACTTATTACATTATAGCGGATTATATAGTTATTAATAATATATACTGCGAATAGACAATAACTTTAAGGAAATAGATATATGCATTTATATCTGCTATATTTAAATATAAAGGTTCGATAAAACTAAAAATATTTATGTTAACAAAGAAATGCCCGGGGGTATATAAATGATAAGTCAATTTGAAATAATTCCAGTAATAGCTGAAACCAGGAGCTTTTCAAAGGCAGCCAAACTATTACATCTATCCCAACCAGCAATTAGCAGCAAAGTTCAAGCCATGGAGGATTATTACAGAGTAAAATTTTTTCACCGTACTACACATGGAGTAACGTTAACTGAAGCTGGTAAAATTTTTGTTGAGTATGCAGACAAGTTTATAGCTTTGCATCAGGATATGCATAATGAATTGCACCAGTTAACTCACTTAACCCCTCCCAATTTGACAATTGGCGCCAGTTGTACTGCTGGTAATTTTGCCATGCCCTCAAGTTTGCGCGCCTTTAAGTTAAAATATCCGGAGACTAATATTAAACTTAATATTTCCAACAGCAAAGAAACCATTAACAAAGTTTTAAACCGAGAACTCGATTTGGCAGTTGTAGAAGGAGCAGTTATAACACCAGGTTTAACCGTCTTTCATCTGGACAGCATACCGCTAGTACTTGTTTTTCCGACTAATGATAATATGCGAATACGAAAAAAGATCAGCCTGCAAGAGCTTAAGAGCAAACCATTTGTGACGAGGGAAAAAGGTGCTGCTGTTTACGATGTTATTAATGATACCTTTGCTAAGGCAGGTTATAATCTGGAAGAATTTAATCTGGTCTCTGAAATGAACAGCATTCATTCAGTAAAAGCGGCGATTGAGAGTGGAATGGGAATATCAATCGTACCTAAAATTGCAGTTGAAAACGAATTGGCAAATGGTTCATTAACTATTGTAAAAATTAAAGAAATTGATAATTTAAGTGTGGATATTAATCTGATATACCGTGATGATGAAGAGCCCTCAATGATGGCCGAAAAGTTTATAAGTTTTTTAACTCATCCGAAAAGAAGCGGCTTTTCATGGAATAAATGAGGTGCCACCCTGACACCTCATTTATATTGAATAAATATTTCTATATTTGCCGCCTCAGTTATCCTGAAAAGATTGGTCTATTTATAGTAAGTCAGAATAGGATACACTAATTGTCCTCCATATACTACCACCCAGCGAAGCATAAATCCACCAATTATGACTAATACAGGTTCAACCCAGGATACTATTACATTAGTACGATGCGTAAAACGATCTCTTAGTTCCATTATACCTAGTAATAGCGGTAAGCATAATCCTGACAGAACTACGACAATCCAGAATGATAAATAATATCCACCAGTTATAAATGCACCCAGTGCAACATCACCGGTTGGACGTAGCATATAACTGATTATCAGCGTAGATATAACCATTAACTCAACAATTATAATAACTGCATCTACCCCAATGAGGCTGCGAATAGCCTGATGATCAAGATTTAATAATCTAACTTCAGGTAAGAACCTGCCCGGTATAATTTTTCTAATTAAACCTTCAACCTGATCCCATAATTTGCCCCCCAGAATTATCATACAAATTCCGGTTGAAATAGCTGAAACAAAGAATAAAAAGGCTATTAAAGGATTACTCCATACCGGATTATTATAAATAGCAGCCAAAAGCAAACCGGCATAAATTCCTATTGCCAGACCAAGTACCAGTTCCAACCAGGCAAACAGTTTTCGTAATATACCCTTATAGTTGAAATACACCATAACAGCAAATATTACTGCAATAATAGGAAATACCAGCAGAAAGAATGCACCCCATGACATTACTGAGGTAATATGATAATTAATAAGTACCTTATAGAAATACCAAGGACGATGCAGATCAGCAACCAGTGCCACCAATCCCAGCATAACCGGAAAGGGCGCCAGATAGGTTGCCAGCCGTTTTATTCGATCATCCATATTTTCAAGGATATCACCAATAGCTCCTACAATAGCTGACCCGGATGAAAGCCCGGCAGTAAAAAGATAAATTGCAATTAGATAATTCCAGGTAAATAAATGTTCCATTATGCTCACCTCCTATAAGGAATAATAAATACATTGGGATGAGTTAATAAATCGGGCCTACGCTCAACTGCTCCTTTGGCCATCCATTCATTAATTTCACTATGGGGGTCATCCAGATTGCCTGTTATAATTGCACCTGCAATACAAGTTGTTTCACAGGCAGGCTTTTCCCCTTTTTCAAGACGATGAATACATAAGGTGCATTTTTCCGGAAGTCCACCATCGCGTCGGTCATTCATCATTCGTACGCGATAAGGACAGGCCAATACGCAATAACCACAACCGATACACAGCTCCGGTTTTACTTCAACTGTTCCCCATTCAGTGTAATGTGAAGCCTCAGTAGGACAAGCATCAACACACGGAGCATTTTGACAATGATTGCAGGACCATTTTTCCGTATAACGATAAACATTGGGGAATGTACCTTCTTCGTGTTCTACAATTCTAGTTCTATGTTTGCCATGCTTTATTTTATTTTCAGCAACACATGCCACACTACAGGCATGACAACCAACACACTTATTCAAATCAACAATTTTTCCCCAACGTGCCGGTTTAACTTTAGCCATGCTATGCCACCTCCCCTAAATCTATTACCAACTGGTTAAACATTTCTCTAAATACAGCTGCTATGACTCGATAATATTGGGTTTGAGCATGCAATTCACAGGCATATAGAAATGGCTCCAACCACAGTTTCATATGCTGGTTACAAAATTCACTGATTGCCTCCAGATATTTTATATCGCCTTTATCAACATACTCTTCGATCATCATGGCAATAAAATCAGTTTGAACCAGGATGTGATCAGCGGGCAGATTGGTATTCTCATCCAGAATAACCCCATAATTGTTATAAAACTCTCTCGTTATAGCTTCCTGAGCACCATAATATTCTTTATCCCCGAGGTACCAACCGGCAAAAGCATGTGCTTTAGCCTGTGGGAAACTGTTAATAAACAAACTGGTATAATCAATTTGAATCTCTTCCCAATCGAGTTGGCCTTCTCTCAGAAGATTCAGTATTTCTTCAGCACCGATAATCCTGGAGTTTGCTCCCCATTGCAGGAATGCCTGTAAGTCGTATTTATAATCGGTCAGTATTTGTTTGTCAGGAAATTTGAACATTTCCCGGGCTGACCAGAACAAGTTAGCGTTTAGTTCGACTGGTGTCATTTTCATCACACCTTTCTTACTCTAACGGTCATAAAGCAATCCAAACAGGCACCGGTAGGATCATTTAACTCAATATTGACCTCCTTGGCAACTGCAGGCATTACATCACCATCATTCATGCCATTCTGGTAAGAAAGTTTTAAAAACGGTGATTTTTGACCGAATCCATGTGGGAAGCAAATCGTATCAGGACGAATACCCTCTGTCAGTGATACTTCAGTTGTTCCTTTGCCAAATTGAGAGCTTATTTCAATAGTGTCTCCATTATTAATACCCAGTTTTTTAGCCTTGCTGGTATTCATATATACTACCCCTTTAGGAGTAATCTCCTGCAACCACTCCATATTATGAGTCTTGGCATGACGATGAGTAGGTGGCCGGGTAGTTACCATATAAAACTCATCATTTGCTTTGGTATTAATTACCCAATTCTCATCAAACCAGGGCAAAGGATGATATCCCATTTCCTGAAGTTTGGGAGATAATAATTGAATTTTTCCGCTTTCTGTCTTTAACTCTGTCAGGTTTAATGGCTTAAACCCCTTATTGCCACTGATTATGCCACCTTTTTTTAGTGCCTCCTGGAAGGTTATATTATACCTTCTTATCTTGCTGTCCAGCACTTTATCTCCTACAGGTGCCATATATTTTTTCAATCCCATCTCTTGGGCAATCAGGTATTTAATTTCATCTCCGGACTTAGTATTGTGCAAAGTCTTTATCATAGGCTCTGCCAGAGCAATCTGAGGATAGCGGGCATTAGTAATTCTTACTGATACTGCAGACATCTCCAGATAAGTAGATTCAGGTAATACTAAATCTGCAATTGTAGCCATCTCATCCGGATAAATATTAATGTTAATAATGTAATCCAACTTTTCAAAAGCTTTTACCCATTTTTCGGGATTAGGCATACTCTGCAATGATTGAGCGTAAACAATAGCCACTTTCACCGGGTAAGGTTCATCAGCCAGGATCATATCCGGTACACTTTGATACAGCCCCGGACCTCTAAGAGGTGCAGTAATTGAAAGCGGGAATAAATGTCCTCCATCAACACGGCGTGTCTCAGCCATGGGTTCCGGTTTACCGGGAGCAGATGGAAAACTGATCGGTGCAACGCGTGGTAATAACGCTCCTCCAACGCGTTCAATATTCCCAGTTATTGCCATCATTGCCAGACAGGCTCGAACCATTTCAAATCCGCCCGGATGTGACTGGATAGCTTCTCTTTTATGAATAGGTATTACAGCTGGACAGCCTCCGCTGAACTCCCTGGCAATTCGACGAATATCTTCAGCTTTAATGTCACTTATTTTAGCTGCCCATTCAGGAGTATAGCTTTTTACTTCCTCCTTGAGTTCCTCATAACCATGAACATAATTTTCAACATATTCCCTGTTTACGCGGTCCTCAGTAGTTATAACATTCAACATAGCTAATATAACTGCTAAATCTGTTCCCGGGCGAATCGGTAACCACTCGTCAGCTTTAGCTGCAGTAGTGGAAAGTCGGGGATCAAAAACTACCAGTTTAGCTCCGTTTTCGTTTTTACCCATTATAGGACCGCGGGCAAAAGAGTTTTTCCCTTTTCCCAATTGATCCCAGCCAAAACAAAGTATATATTTGCTATGCTCAAAATCGGGTACATAATTACCTGCGCCTAAAGTCAGCTGGGTAGCTAACTGGCGAACATTATTACAGGTTGATTGATGAGTAATATTGTTGGGACTGCCTATGGCATTTAAAAAATCTACCCCTTTATGATGACCAATCCAAATTACTGATTCAGGGCCATATTCATCAATAGCTTTCTGTATAGCTGCGGAAGCCTGACGTATTCCTTCATCCCAGGAGATTTTTTTCCAGCGGGGGTCCTGTCCGGGTACTCTGCCAGATACAGTCTTTACCAGTGGAGACTTTAGACGGTCAGGATCATAAAGCATATTTATTCCAGAGTTTCCTTTGGCACAAAGTGAACCCCGACTGTGTTGATCAACGGATTTACCCTCCAGTTTAACCAGACGGCCATTTTCGATTTTGCCGGTCATAGCACAATTTAATTCACATATTCCACAAACTCCGTGTTTATAAACTACTTCAAGTTTGTCATTTGTATCATCAGAATCTTTATCAAAGATTGCATTACCAATTAATCCGGCACCAGCAACAACAGCAATACCGCCGCCGCCATATTTTAAAAACTGACGCCTTGAAACCCGCATATTTATCCCTCCTTATGCGCTTAATTTAGACCGGCTATTTAGTTCATGACCCCTATTCAACACTCTATTAATTAAACTATAACATTAAAGTATGCCTGTTAATTATATAAGTTAGTTATCACGGTATAAGCAGGGCCTTTAACATGTGCATTGAATGCTTTTTGCAACTAATTAAGGATAAATAATGAAGAAAGACATTGAGGGCAATATAAAGATTGGCAAATATATATTATTTTGGTGTGTATTGATAAATTTCTATTTCCTCATTTGAGTAGACATTATCGAGTATATTCTGCCACTGAAATCTCAATTTTTGTTTATGCCCTTTATCAACCAGAATATAATCGATATTGTGTTGCTTAATTATTATTTCAGCAATTTTAGCATCACGGGTTGAAAATAGTTTTTTAATATCTTCATATCTTTCCTGAGCTGTCATCTGGTATTCAGGACTCATATATGCCCAACCTTCGACCAGGAACCTTCGTTCTGCAAAGGCTGAATAATAGAAATAACGGGGATCTTCATCATTCAACCAGAAGGAACGATAACCGGCAACAATTGAATTGACAGGAGAATGCAAACGAAGATAATTCAAACCTGCATACATTGAAGGAGTAAGTGGTTTGTTGCGTATAGAATCAAATTTATAATTAATATATTGTTGAAAATTAATGGTTATTACGGTATCAACAGATGAAAACACGATAAATATTATTAATACTATTTTTAATATTAACGACTTACCTGCTTTAAAACTATTGGTTAAATAACCTGCTGAAACCAGGTTTAACACTGCAAAGCCGACAAACAAAAAATAGTACTGTGAAGTTCCGCGATAGGATAATAAATATCCCGAAATAGAAGCCATAAAGATTATCGAAACCAGGAATATCGTAGTAATTTTATCTAAACCTGAACGGTTTTTGCGACATAAATTAATAAAGGCGAAGATACGAAAACTAAAAAACAACAGCAGGTAAATTAGAAAGATACCCAGTATAAAAATTGTCTCATGAAAAACCGTTATCTGACTGAAATATTTGTAAAAAGCAGTAGTATACAGTATCTCCAATGGAAAAATGTTAATCCCTTCACTGCCTGTCCCTTGAAAGATTAAGACATAGACAATTAAAAAGGCAGTTAAACTGCTAAACATGAGTTTAACTATATTTATGATTGGTTGTCTCACAGCATAGCAATAAAATCCTGCTATAGCCAATGCAGACCATATTATCGGAAAAAAACTGCCCTTTGCACCACTTATAATAAATGATAGCAGCCATACCAGTATTAATTGCCCCCTGGAGTTATTAGACAAGTATCTCAGCATCTCTGATATAAGCGGGAAAAGAAATACCATCGCCAGTAAGAAAGTCGGGCTAATAAAGAAGTTACGTAATAAAACATTATGTGGCCATGATAACAGTGCCGTACCGAGGAAAAAGGTAATATATACATGTACTACCCCGGCTCTGCGACTATTAAAAAGTCTGCTGGCGGCAAAATAAGCTCCGCCCATTAATAAATAGAGCAATACAATAATATAGACTCTTAAATAGATGATGGGAATGCTAATTTTACTTATAAAAGATAAACAGGCCATATAGACATAACAAAAAATATGGTAATGAAATGGATTGCCTGCCAAACGGGGGTCCTGAGGATACCAGTGGTGTAAAATTTCAGCAATATTCCCTATATGCCAGGGATAATCTACATGATAGACTACGGCTTCATTTCCGGGTAGTACATTAGGTTGATAATAAAATATTATAATGAGTGCCAACAAGAGAAAAGATCCGAAAGATAGATTAGCCAACGTAGTGAAAGGAAGTTCTTTAAAGCTTCTGGCTAATAATTTATAATCTTCCTTTAAATACCCCTGATAACAATAAATAAATATAGTTACTACTATCAATGGATAAATTAAAAACAGCATATCGATGCTGGATAATAACATGAAGGTTATACAGTTAACTGTTATCCCCATTATTGATGCCAACAGAAAATAATAGGCTGAATCAGCAGTAATTTTAAGCAGTTTCAGTATAATAAGGCCGGGAATAAAGGTTGCAAACATCAGAGTTAATAATATCTTAATTATATTTATGGCTGATAGTCCATAAGCCCATAAAACCAACAGGTTTATAAATATAACCAGAACCAGGAGATGATAATTATATTTATTAAGCATTTTTATCTCCCTTTATTATAGTTAGCTTTCCGTTTTCTGCCGTGATCCATAAAGCACCGATTATAGCCTTAATAAGTCTGTCCAGATAAATCAGGATAGATAATAAAAAGGCTAATGATGAACTTACCCCAACCAGTCCAAATAAATATACCATAGTATTTTCTCTTAATCCCACGCCATTAAGTGATATGGGTATGATGCTTACAATATGAACCAGGGGAATAAATAATAAATAGTAGCAGAAGGCAATCTCAATACCTATAAGTAAACCCAATAAATAAACAACAGTAATATCGCCCAAATCATAGACCATGGTTAGAACAAAGCCCCATATAAGCAAACCAGGTTTTTCCCGATAGTCATGTAAAGCTGTAATAAACTGCTGAACAAAATGATTAACTTTTTTAAAACCGATAGTCATAAATACTCTATTAAAAAATGTTAAAGCTGCAGGCAGGAAAATGATTATTATGAAACCTGCAGCTAATAACAACAAAACCATCAGCATATGCCTAAAGATTATCAAGTCAGGGTTATAGGGAATTAAAAAAGTAGCAATAAACGATATGAATATTATGGTGACTAATCCGATCAAACGCTCAGTAACAACTGAAGAACTTGCCTGAAATACATCAGCTGACTTTTTTTGAATCATATAAATACGAACTACATCTCCCCCCATAGTAGTGGGTAAAAACTGATTATAAAATGCAGCTACCAGATAATATTTATATGCATCAATTAAATTAATCGATTTTACTCCCATGCCTCTGATAAAGGTGAGCGAACGGATAGCAGCAGTTAAAAAGACCAGCAGTGATAATCCAATGATTGCAGTTAAATAGTAAATGTTGATTGTCAGAATGACTGCTTTAAGAGTCCCCAAATTCACCTTATACAATACAACTATTAACAGTATTACTGTAAATAGAAGTTTCAGGACTCCTTTAAACGTAGAATTCATAAACTGAAAATATCATCCTTCCCCCAGGGTCTCATAAATATTAGCCCATAATGAAGCATAACCAGGCATGCTCGGTATTCTCGGCCGGTTCAGGTTGTTTTCAATTTGGCTTTTTACTGTACCCTGACGGGAAAATATTAAAATCCTGTCCCCCAGGGTAATAGCCTCATCAATATCATGCGTAACAAAAAGAACGGTAGTATTAGTTTCATCTTTTATTCGCAATAATTCCCGTTGTAAAGTATGACGGGTTATAGCATCCAGATTTCCAAAGGGTTCATCCATTAGCAATAAGGGAGGTTCAAGTGCTAAAGCTCTGGCAATGGCAGTACGCTGTTTCATCCCCCCGGAAAGTTGAAAGGGATAATAATTCGCATAATTATGAAGACCTACCAGGGATAAGTACTTTTCTGTTCGTTCTCTACGCTCAACCCGACTGATACCATTAACTTTTAAAGGATATTCGATATTACCTGATACCGTTTTCCAGGCAAATAATTGGTCGAATCCCTGAAATACCATGATTCGATCAATACCCGGAGCAGATACCGTATGGTTATTTAATTTTATCGTACCGGAGGTGACTTTCTCATATCCTCCGATACATCTGAGCAAGGTTGTTTTCCCGGAACCTGATGGTCCCAGCAGACAGAAAAATTCCCCTGATAAAACCCGAAATGTGATATTACTTAAAACGTTTACCGAAATGCCATTGTTTATAAAGCTTTTACCAACATTGTCGATATATAACAATACCGCTATACTCCTTTAAACAATCATATTCCATCTTTTTATAGTACGGTTTTCGATGCTATTAAAAAACAACTCTTCTACCACTATACCCACTACCATAATAGTAAGCAGTGCAGCAAAAGTACCTACAATATCGAAATCATAACGGGTTTTAAAAATATGCCATCCAAGTCCCCCGGCAGTTCCAACAGCCCCAAACACCATTTCAGCAGCTATAGCAGAACGCCAGGCTCTGGCCCAACCGATTTTAATCCCCGACAAAATATAGGGAGAGGCTGCTGGAAGCATTACTCCCCATATTAAAGCAGGACCTTTTAAACCTATATTCTGACCTACCTCTATATTAATACGGGGTATTGATTTAAGTCCGGTCAAAAAACTGATAACCATAGGCCAGATTACGGAATGAGCGATGATGAAAATTATACTGGCTTCACTGAGACCAAACCATAACATGGCTACCGGCAGCAGCGCAATCCCAGGCAAAGGATGGAAAATTGAATTCAATACTTCAACCAGATTATGAAAAAAATTACCCATCATAGCCAGAAAGCTTAATAATAATGCAATTATTAATGAAATTAGCAAGCCTTTAAATATTAAAGATAAGGAAACTAAGGTGATTTCAATCAAATATCCATTTTGTACCTGCTGAAAAAAAGAGAGTGCTATGGTTGAGAAACGAGGAAATAATAATTCATTAAAAATACCGCTTCGGGCGATTAATTCCCACAAAAACATAAGGCTTAAGAGAATAAAGCCTTTTTGAATAATAGTTTTATATATTGATTCAGACTTATTATTATTGAGCATGTTCTCTTACCTGAATTTGTTCAATAACTGATGCTTCACCATAACGTTTACCGATAGCTGCCTCAACATTTTCAAAAACAATCTCAGATAAATGTTCAGGTTTACGGCTAATGAAAGCCTGCTTATGCATAAATTCTACAAATCCCATTAAGCCATATGGCGTAGTACAATAGTTGGTCCCTTCCCAGGTTAAATAACGATAAGTTTCTTCTTCACTGAGATTGTACTGTGGTGCCAAAATTGCAGCTGCTTCATGAGGAGAATCATTAATAAATGCAACGGCTTCATTAAAAGCACTTATAAAAGCACTGTACGCCGCCGGATTATTATCGTGAAATTGGTTGGTTGCAACTCCAAAGATAAAAGTAAATTCTCCGCCAAAAGCATCCTCACCTTCCAATACCGTTTTTATAGTTGGATCATCCAGTTCTTTAAATAAATATGGGGGAGATGAAAAATGAGCAGTTACATCCTTTTTCCCTAATAACCCCGCCATGGCATCGGGATGTGTAACTGAAAGCAATAGATTGTCCAATGCATGGGCATCTCCCATCTTTTTCTCAGCTTCCATGGCTAAGAGCATATGCTGAATACTGGCTAAAGCAGGGGTTGCAATTTTATCTCCTGGTTTAAAATCTTCTATAGTCTTAATATTATCTTTATAAGTTAATAATGTAAGTGGTTGACTGCCGGAGGCTATACAAATTTTCCATTCGGCTCCCTTGTCCCAACCAATTAAAAATGGTGACACCCCCATAAAACCGATATCAACTTCTCCCGCTACCATGGCATCGCGAATAACCGGTCCGGTCCCCAACTGTTTCCAATTCACCTGTGCACCAGGAAGATATTTTTCAATAAGTTTTTTCTCCTTTACTATTTGTAATGGTGCATAGGCCAACCCATACTGAATTGCAACTGTAACCTCCTGACCTCCGGTAGTTGATTTGGGGGTAGTATTTTCTGTTTGGCAGCCTCCCGTGGAGATTAATAACAAAGAAATAATAAGTAAAATAAGTGGTAATTTCAGCCTCATATTTAATACTCCTTTTAAATTAATAAGTATGGTAATAACTGTTATGTTTGGCAGTGTCAACAACCAGGTTTTTACCACGGTTATCAATAATTTCGATTTGCCGGTAAGCACTTCTTACTTTATCCTGAACATCTTGAGCAGTTTCTCCTTCAACAATCAGATATCCAATTCGGCGGGTACTATTAATTAGTTCTTCTATCTTTTCCATGTTTGGGTTATAAAATCCTGCATTAATTACCCCCGGCATAGCTTTTACCGATGATAATTCTTTACAGAAAGATACGATTCCCGGTTCGGCAACAATGAATTTAACCATAGCCGATCTGGTAATATTTTCAGGATCAATTAGCGGAACTGTTGAAAAATCTAAATCATTGTTGCTGATTTCTTCAATAAAAAGTTCCAATGCATCTAACCCGGTCACTAATGGTATTAATTCTTCTTCATGTCCCCCACCAATACGAAGTGCTATTTCCACCACTTGAACCGAATTCTGGTTTATCATCATTTGAACATAAAGAGGTCCACCGGTAATTCTAAAAGCAACTATAATTTGTTTAATGATTTCTTCAATTACATTTTTATGTGAAGACCAGTAAATGGAAGGATAAATATGCCCGTCAGGAGTTCCAAGATGTGGTTCAATATTAATTAGAGGTCGATCTGTAACCATAAGTATCTTAAATTCATCCCCATGAACCCAGGCGCTTACAGTTATCTCATCACCGGTGAAGAACTCTTCTACTATTATCTCATCACACCTGGTGTAAGAAAATGTATCATTCATAAATTCAACGATATCAGGCTTCAGAACCTGTATTTTGTAAATTCCTCTTTGCCCCTGACTATCCAGGGGTTTTACAACTACGGGAAACTGTAAAGTTGACAATTTTTTATACAGCTCTGTCCAGTTGTTTAAATCAGACCGGTCAAGTAATCTATACTTGCTACCGGGTATATTATTATTATCAAATACTTGCTTCATAAATTTTTTATTGGTTGCTCTTAGAGCTGACCACTCAGTTACTATATGTGGCAATTGACATGCCTCAGCTACACAGGCAGCAGTATATACAGGTTGATCAGTACCAATTGTAAACACTCTATCCACTTCATATTTTCTAGCCACCTCAATATTAGCTTCAATATCAAAAGTGCTTACCTGTTCAAAATAATCAGCCCATTGGGACCCTGGTGGATTACTCAGGTAATCAGATACGATAACCGTATGGCCCTTGTCTTTAGCCTTACGGATAGCGTTTACCTGCATAAATCCTCCTCCCAGGCATAAGAGTTTCAAATCAGCTCACCTTCCTCCATATCAATACTGTGAATCGTGTAAGCCGGAAATCTTCTGGCAAGTATTCGCAATTTATAATAGGTAATAATTACTCTTATGGATATAATGGCTGGAACGAGCAAAATCAAACTCATAACTATGATACTGCTATTCAAAAAATCATTGATTTTAACAAATCTATACATAACGAAAGCAACTATCCAGAGAATTAATGTAAATAAAATCGGCAGATTGGAATAGTTATAAAATAAAGTACGGGCTAATTTAAGCAGACGATAATAATTATAATTACTTTGTCCATATTGCCTTTTTTGATGTTCAACGCTTATATTAGCCACCTTTGAAGTGTTTTTAAAGATTAACGCAGCCAGGTAAACATTAGCCTGATCATGTTCTTTCATAATGTTTGCTAATCTACCCGTCAATATCCTATAGCTGCTCGTTCGAACTGAACGAGGTTTATTGAAAATTATATTAAGAGTTAAATTCATAAAATCGCTGCCTAAATTGCGATAAAAGCTATGTTGTTTGTTTTCGAATATTGCAAATACAGCGTCATATCCTTCGGTAATTTTCTTCATCAAATCCGGTATTGCTTCCGGAAGGTGTTGTAAGTCATCATCAATGGTGATTATATAATCTCCCCGGCTTTGAGCCAAACCACATAATGTAGCAGCATGTTGTCCGTAATTTTTCTCCAGTTTTATAATTCCAACTCGCTTATCATGCTGTCTAAGGTTTTGCATGACTTCAAAACTATCATCTTTACTGGCATCATCCACCATAATAATCTCAAATGGAACCGCCATCTGTTGAAGTATATTAACCAGACGACTATATAACTCCGATAAGCTATGACTGCCATTAAAAACTGGAATAACTACTGATATTGAATTCATTAAATGCTCCTTGTTTATTACCAGCTATCAACAATTTCCCTGACCGAATCTATAACATATTGTTGTTCCAATTCGGTAAGGTCCGGATATATCGGTAATCGAATTAAACGACTGCTTATATCTTCTGTTATCGGAAGATCGCTAACCTGATATCCAAGACTTAATCCCATAGGTGAACTGTGTAATGGTATATAGTGAAAAGTAGCCTCAATGTTTTTTTGTTTCAGACGGTCCAACAAAACATTACGCTTGTATTGGTCGGGACAGAGCATATAATAAATATGATAGTTTGGTTGTGAATAATCATACCATTTGGGGAGTTGTAACTTTTCCATTATTTCACAGGCGGCAAATTCCTGTTGATAAATCATAAACTTTTGTTTACGCAACGAGGTGACCAGTTCCAGATTTTCAAGTTGTGCATACAAATAGGCTGCCAATAAATCTGACATGCCGAAACTGGAGCCAACTTCAGTCCAAGTATAACGTTCAACTGCACCACGCAAAAACTGTCTGCGATTTGTTCCTTTTTCATAATAAGCCTCAACCTGTAATATCTTATCTGCATCAAGATCATTAATAATTAAAGCTCCGCCTTCACCACTAACAATGTTCTTGGTAGCATGAAAACTATAACAACTAAGGCAACCAATTGTGCCCAGCGGTTTATGCTTATAAAATGCTCCTACCCCCTGGGCTGCATCCTCCATAATCTGTATATTATTCTGAATAGCCAATGATATCAACTTATCCATATCACATGAAACACCGGAATAGTGTACCGGTATGATGCACCGTGTTCTAGTAGTTATTTTTTGAGCAACATCATCAATATCAATTGTTAGTGTATCGGGGTCAATTTCGGCAAAAATTGGGCGAGCACCACGAAGTAATATTGGATTGGCTGTTGAAACAAACGTATAGGATGGAAGAATAACTTCATCTCCTGCTTTTATATCTAAAGACAGCATAGCAAGCTCGAGAGCACTGGTTGCCGAAGTGGTCAGCAATACTCTTTGACAGTTTAATGTTTTTTCCAACATCTCCTGAGTCAATCCAGTATAGTATCCACTTGACGCTAAACTCCCCCGGGCTATACAATCCTGAATGTAATTCAACTCTTTCCCCGTAATATACTGGCGATTAAAGGGGATACTCAGCAAATTTATCACTATCCTTATTCGTATTCTATTAGTTCAAATCTCTTAACCGTACGCTTTTCCCGGGATAAATACTTATATCCACAAAATATCTCATAGGGACGGGCATAAGCTTTGCCGGTTACAACATCCCTGTATATTACCAGGGGGCGATAATCTTCAGTATAATATGCTAAATCTATTATCTCAACCTCTGCATCGTTAAAATGCCGATAACGCTGTCCTGGCTTTATTACAGTTGTCTCCGGTTTGGCATTAATCTCTCTCCGAATGATGGTAATTAACTGCCGGTAAGCATCTGCCAGAGAAGAAATGTTGTATACTACATGGTCGCTGGAACTGATTTCTTTCAATTCCTGTTTAGCCAACTCAATGCGATTTAGTTTTTGAGTTTCATCTCCGCTTTCACTGCGAATGGTATCAAAAATATCTTTCAAATCCCGGTAAATAAATATACTCACTATATTCTGAGGTCCCAGCTTTTCTTTTAGAATTCTTAACCCGGCGGTATTCATAATCAGAATACCATTTTTGCCGGCTTGCTTTACTTTTTCTATTTCATCGTAGGTAATACCATAATGATGATCCAAATATGTAATTTCTTCGAGAATTTTACCTTTTACACAATAATCAGTATAGGTCTCCTTGCTTATATAATAATATTCTCTACCCACTTTCTCTCCGGCTTTCATTGGTCGGGTTGTAAAAGAAATAATTGGAGCTATAAAATCATTATCATTCAGTAATAAATAATCCATTAAAGCTGATTTACCAGCAGCGGAAGGCCCTAACAATACGAATATTTTCATTATTTACGCCACCACGGTGGCTATCCCCCTCTCTTTGCCAGTATTACGTATCTTTCTATAATTATATCGTTATATATTGCTTAGAAGTTTACTCTTTCAGAATTTTTATGCAGATTGAATCTATGGTTAAACTCTTAAGGTAAGACTATAATTTTTGTAAGGACAATTTTAATTGTTGGAGGTGCTTAAATTACAGGTGCGTTATATACTTTCCATTGATCAGGGAACTACCGGGACAACTGTTTTAATACTCGATTCTACCGGAAACATAATTTCCAGAGCTTACCGGGAATTCACTCAATATTATCCTGCACCAGGGTGGGTTGAACATGATCCCCAAGAAATTTGGGCAGTTACTCTAAGCACAGCTACTCAAGCGATTTTACAGGCCAATATTACCAGCCGTGATATTTACGCCATAGGAATAACCAATCAACGTGAGACTTCCCTTTTATGGGATCGCCATACCGGTTTGCCGGTAAGCAATGCCATAGTATGGCAATGCCGACGTACTACTGATCTATGTGAACAGATGAAAAAAGCCGGTATGGAAAGTATTATTCGCCATAAAACCGGTTTGGTTATTGATGCATATTTTTCAGCTACTAAAGTAGCCTGGATTCTGGAGAATATTCCCGACGCCAGAAGCAGAGCGGAACAGGGCGAATTGATTTTTGGTACCATAGATACCTGGCTATTATGGAAACTAACCGGCGGAAAGATACATGTTACCGATTGTTCAAATGCTTCACGAACTATGCTGTATAATATCCATGAATTAAAGTGGGATAAAGATATACTAAATTACTTTGATATTCCGGAATCAGTTTTACCCGTTGTTAGAACTTCCTCGGAAATTTATGGCTATACTGATCCGGATTTATTAGGTACTGAAATTCCCATTGCCGGAATGGCTGGTGACCAGCAGGCAGCTTTATTCGGTCAGACCTGCTTTGATGTTGGTGCGGCTAAAAACACATATGGAACCGGTTGTTTTCTGCTTTTAAATACTGGCAGCCAGGCAGTTGAATCTCAGCACGGATTATTAACTACTATAGCCTGGAATGTAAATGGTCAAATTAACTATGCTTTGGAGGGCAGTGTTTTTATCGCCGGTGCCGCTATTCAATGGTTGCGTGATGAATTAGGTATAATTAAAAGCTCAGCCGAGTCAGAAATTCTGGCCGCATCGCTGGCCTCCAATGAAGGAGTTTATTTGGTACCAGCTTTTACAGGTATGGGAGCACCTCATTGGAATATGCATGCGCGGGGTACAATTACCGGTCTTACCCGCGGAAGTAACCGGGCACATTTTGCCCGGGCAGCTTTAGAGTCCATTGCTTATCAGACTTACGATGTATTGCAGGCAATGACTGGTGACGCAGGGATTTCTCTAAAAGTATTGAATGTTGACGGAGGCGCATCCGCCAATAATTTTCTTATGCAATTTCAATCAGATATTTTAAATGTTGAGGTGGACCGTCCAGTTATAACTGATTCTACTGCCGTTGGGGCAGCATATTTAGCCGGTTTGGGGTCCGGTTTCTGGCAGCATCCTGATCAACTACGCACCATGCGTAAGCTGGATCGCTGTTTTAGTCCGCTTATATCAGAGTCGGAACGTGAGGAAAGACTTCAGGGCTGGCAAAAAGCTGTTAATTGTACCCTTACCCAACATAAATAGGAGGTAAATAATGAGTGATAACTTTGTTTCCATACCATTTAAATTAATGGAAGAGTTCATGATTGATGTATTTAAGGGGTTAGGAGTACCGGAGGAAGATGCCCGAATATGTGCTGATGTTTTAATTACTGCAGATAAGCGAGGAATTGATTCTCATGGTATTGGACGATTAAAACCAATCTATTATGATCGCATCAAAGCCGGCATACAATTACCCATTACTGCCATTGATATAATTCGTGATGGACCCACAACTGCTGTAGTAGACGGCAATAACGGTATGGGGCACGTAATTGGATACCGCTGTATGCAAATGGCGATTGATAAAGCCCAAACATATGGTATGGGAATGGTTGCCGCCCGTAATTCAACTCATTATGGGATTGCCGGCTATTATACTCTGATGGCCATAGAAAAGAATATGATTGGAATCACCGGAACCAATGCCCGTCCATCAATTGCCCCCACATTTGGGGTAGAAAATATGCTGGGGACCAATCCTTTGACTATTGGCATTCCCAGTGATGAAGCATTTCCGTTTGTAATCGATTGTGCCACTTCAGTATCCCAGCGGGGTAAAATAGAAGTCTATGAACGTATCAATCAAGAAATTCCCCCTGGATGGGTTATTGATGCAGATGGTATGACCCGAACTGATACTGCCCAAATTTTAAAAGACCTGGTTGCCGGTACTGCCGCTCTTACTCCGCTGGGAGGTATTGGCGAAGAACAAGGCGGTCACAAAGGTTATGGCTATGCAACCGCCGTGGAAATTTTGTCAGCTGCACTTCAGGGTGGCGCGTTTTTAAAAGCTCTGACTGGAGTTGATGAGCACGGTAATAAGCAGCCTTATAGATTAGGGCACTTTTTTATAGCCATTGATATTAATTCTTTTATTGATGTGGAAAAATTTAAAACTACCAGCGGAGAAATCCTCAGACAACTTCGCAATTCCCGCAAGGCTCCGGGACACAATCGAATATTCACTGCCGGAGAAAAAGAATATGACGCCTGGTTGGAACGTCAGCATACCGGTGTTCCGGTAAATATACCTTTACAAAATGATATGAAGATTATGCGTGAGGAACTGGGCCTGTACCAATATTGTTTTCCCTTTGATTAATTTCTTATTTTTCAAATTGTTTAGTAATCCAATCGGCTACGGTTTTAATAACCATTTTACTGTCGTCGGGAGCTTCATTCATAGTTTCATGGTATAATCCTTCAAAAATTTGCAAAGTTTTATCAGATGAAGCCGCCTGATCATATAAAATCCTGCTGCCCTGAGGGTCTACAATTTGATCCTGTGCACCATGAATGATTAACAAGGGCATGGATAATTCAGCGGCTCGATTTAATCCCTGCTCTCCAGCCCGCATAAATTCAGTAAACCAGCGGGCACTAACCAGATCATGATTTAATGGATC
>JAAYBS010000044.1 GCA_012718855.1 Syntrophomonadaceae bacterium | reverse complement strand
TTGGTTATACTGACGTTTATCCGATTGAAAAAATCGTTCGGGATCTGCGTCTCTCAATGATTTGGGTCGGAACTAATGAAATCATGAATCTGATAATTCAACACGAATGGTATAAGGAAAGAGCTGATGAGCTGGCTCAGGGTAACAAACGTTTCAGTGAACTGGATGCTTTAAATGCCTTTGCTGAAGGGGAAAAGATTTACGAATAGCATCTTAAATGGGGAGGGGGAGCAATTATGGAGTCCAGATGGCAGGAAATGTACCGTAATAAATTAAAAAGTCCGGAGGAAGCAGTCAAGCTGATTCCGGATGGAGTGTTTATGGCTACAGCATTGACCAATGGTCAGCCTCCAGCTCTAATTAATGCACTGGCAGGTCGTATGGCGGCTGGAGAAGTAAGAGATGTTACCTATATGTGTTCACTGGCAGTTCGTCCTACTGAATTGCACAATCCTGAAACTATAGAAAAGATAAACCAGTACAATACACTTGATGCAATGTATGCCGGCCCTTTGGAACGTTATTTTCTTGATCAGGGATACTATTCTTATATTCCACATCGCTTATTTGATGGTCCTATGATGACTGCACGTGTCGGTATGGGGGCAGCTATGATTACCGTATCGCCCATGGACCACCATGGATTTTTCAGTACCGGCATAAATCCGGATTATATTTACGGATTTATTCGTCGTAATCCGGGTTGTATTATTCTGGCGGAAGTTAACAAATTTATGCCGCGCACTTTTGGAAATAATCATTTCCATATCTCAGAATTAGCTGCAATAGTAGAGAATGATACTCCTTTATTTACTTTGCCTGATATACCCATTAGCGAGAAAGATGAATTGATTGGTCAATTAATAGCTGAAAGAGTACCCGATGGAGCGTGTTTGCAATTAGGTATCGGCAATATACCTAATGCAGTAGCCAAAAATTTAACGGATAAGAAGGAACTGGGCATTCATTCTGAAATGCTATGCGATACCATGATTGATTTATATGAAGCCGGGGTTATAACCGGCAGTAAAAAGAAACTGCTACCACGTAAATGGGTAGCTTGTTTTGCTATGGGGTCAAATAGATTGTATGACTTTATGGCTGAAAATCCTATGATAGAGATGCATGATTCTGAATTTGTAAATGACCCGTATAACATTGGATTAAATGATAATGTAGTTTCAATAAATGCAACTCTGGAAGTGGATTTAACCGGTCAATGTGCATCGGAAGCAATTGGTACCCGTCAATATTCAGGAGCCGGGGGACAAATGGATTTTATTGAAGGTGCATGGAGATCAAATGGCGGGCAGGCATTTCTGGCCCTTTATTCAACATACAAGAATAAAGACGGGAAGGTAAAATCCCGTATCAATCCAATTCTGGAAGCCGGGTCCATGATTACTACTACACGAAACGATGTTCAATATATTGTTACTGAATACGGGGTAGCCAGGCTGAAAGGATTTGATTTACGCAGGAGGGCAAAGGAACTAATCCGAATTGCCCACCCCGATTTTAGAGATTGGCTGGAATTTGAAGCCCGCAAATTAAACTTCCTGAGATAAAAATTTGTAAACGGATCCTTGGCTGTTGGAAAAATTCACGAATAGCATCTACATTCAGGTAAAAACCGCTGTGAAATGACAGGGGTAAATAAAGGGGGTTAAAGTATGAGTAAGGATATAGCTGCAATGTACAAGAGCAAGCTCTGTTCAGCCGAAGAGGCGGTACGAGGAATTGAGGATGGTTCCTGGATAGACTATGGTTTTTTCAACGGGAAACCGATCCTATGTGACAAAGCCCTGGCGGCCCGCAAGGATGAGTTAAAAGAGATATTTATCCTTGCAGCGGTCACCCTGCCACCCTTACCGGAAGTCCTCAACTCTGATCCCAAGGGGGAAGTGTTTACCTATAACAGCTTTCATTTCAGCCCGGTAGACCGGATAATGCAGCAACACCTGCCCAATGTCTTTTATAATCCTATACTTTACAGTG
>JAAYBS010000043.1 GCA_012718855.1 Syntrophomonadaceae bacterium | reverse complement strand
GGGACCGGGTTATCAGTGAAACAGCACAAAAGCGCCTCAACGCCATTCGTGAATTCAGTGATCTGGGTTCAGGTATGAAAATTGCACTGCGGGATCTGGAAATTAGGGGAGCCGGAAACATACTGGGGCCCGAACAACATGGCTTCATATATGCGGTTGGATTTGACCTCTACTGCCGCTTGCTGGAACAGGAAACTGCCCGTTTGAAAGGCGAAATATCACCAACTGAACAGTTTAATCCCCAGTTGGATATTGATGTTGATTATTATATTCCTGATACCTATATACCGGATTCCGGTACTAAAATGAGGATTTATCGACGTCTGCTTCTGGCCACTGAGATTAAGGAAATCGAGGAAATCAGCCGGGAAATGCTGGATCGTTTTGGCAAATTCCCGGTACCGGTGGAAAATTTTCTGCATATAGCTTCATTACGCATAATGGCAAGGCATAAAGAGATTAAGAGCTTGCGGCGCAAGGGCAATCGCATTGAATTGCAGATGGCCGGGCCGCTGCCGCCCAATCTGCTGCCTGCTGCACAGGGTTTAAAAATAAGAAAAATTAATGCCTCCACAGTACAAATTCAACAGCAGGGAACCTCACTAACTGACCTGGCAACGCTATTAAGTCTGATATAAATTTGGTTTTGTGATTCTAAATTAAGGTACCATGGTGAGTTTGAGCAGAGTTATTCTTTAGAACCTGATTAGACCTGACTATTTCCTGCACCATTAATTGTGTTCATAACCCGTTAGGGTTTGAACACATTCGTGTCCCTGAAAGGGGACTCACTCTCACTGACACAAGGGGGGAGGCCTTCGGCCTCCTTGGATTTTGACGCAGATTACGCAGATTTAATAGGATTTTCGCAGATTTTTTTATTATTATAATTGCGTCAGGTAATCTATGTGAGTTAGATTCTGGTTATGAAGTAGTTTTATCAATTTATTTGAACCTGACTTTGCCTGATTTAGCCTACTCAACCTGACGTAATACTAATATTTTAACTTAAAAATTTTTCATCAGATTCTAAAACAAATTAACTTAAGCTTAATTTTTAGAATATTAATAAAAAAAATCTGCGAAAATCTGTGCCCGAAGGGTCTGCGTAATCCCCCTGTCGGGGACTTCTGATGTTCACTATCGTTCACAATTAATGTTGCTGTGTCGAAACCCCAGGGGGCCGAAGGCCTCCCCCTTGTCAGGTCAGGCGTTTCTGTTTTATCTTGGCTGCTATTAACAGCACGGTTGGGTATAAAAAATTAATGGGAAGGGTATAAACAGGAATATCTTTAAAACCCAGCAATTGATATTCTATGGTGTTGGGGAACATATACAGGGTAAAGACCAGCAGAAATAATCCCAGCGGCAGTATCAAAGATTTATAATCAGGCAGACCACAGATATCCTGTACCATGAACAGCAGCACCTGATAAAAGATTATGATACAGGCTATTCCAGTAGTAAACCAAAGAAAGAAAAACAGCAACTCGATTCTTTGAAAATCGCCAAATCCGGCCAGACGAAACATTTCATAAACCGGAAATTGATAAATGCTAATAAGTTCGTTACCAAGGCTGGCATAGGTTAATATCGTATAAAGTACTAAAAAGGCACCGCCGCCAAGATACCACCAATAAATTTTCAGCCGGCTTTTCCTGTTACTCAATCCGGATACCATGGGCAGAAACAGTCCCATAACTACCACTATTGTGAAGGGCCATTCAGCTACATATAAAATACCGGCAACCACCGGCTTCCAATTGACCAGTACTGGTTGCAGATTGGACAAATCAATAATTGGCATAACCAGTATGACACCGGCAAATAAAAAAAGCAGGACCGGCCAGATCAACAATTCCCCAAACCTGCCCAGGGCATTTAAACCTGTATACATAAAGAAAACACAGGTCAGCATTAATATGGATAATAAAAAGATACTCGGTTGTAAGGGATATATAATTTCCAGCAGCATAATCAGACTGTAAAATAACCACACAGTATATAAAAGAATACTCCACAGGAACAATAAATTAAAGATGATACCCGGAATCTTACCAAGAACCGAAGTGCTGATAGTAGTAATTTTCTGCCCGGGATAAATATCGTGCAGTTTTATTATGGCATATAGTACAAACAAACCGGAACCGATAGCTAACAGGCTGGATAGCCAGGCATCCTGGGCTGCAGCAGTACCTGGTACGAATACCAGAGAGTTGCCCGGTATGAGTAAAAAAATTAAAATGGCCAGTTGCAGGGTGCTAATTGGTTTATTATCCATGATACTATCTCCCGGTAATTAGTCTTTTACCTGAAAAAATGTATTTACATAATCAGAAATTGGTCTGGTAACGCTTAACAAAGTTTTGGGATCAGGCAAAACTCTCGCATTGGTGGCATAATCAATGCCGTAGCCAAAACTCAGCACCAGTATTAACAGGACCACCAATAATTCTTTTAAGTTCCGTCTCTTTAAAAGGCTGCCACCCTCCAGCCATAAAAATAACCCGGTGACCAAAAGGAGTATATAAATTAAACTGAATGACATAGATCAATTTCACCGCATCTCATCGTAATTTAACTGTGCCTTTGCTTAAATAGGTATGGTTAATATCTGCATATACCCGGATATCAGCTTTTATAAACGGATAAATATTATTCCAGTTTGATTTCAGCCGCTTCCATTCCTCAGGATGTTTGGATTCCAGTATTCTGCCCCAGCCAGGAATATCGCTGTTAAGGGTTTGCGACTTTTGGATACAGCTTCCAATCTGACGGGAGACTTCTACTTCAACTGCCTTTTTTAAAGCATTTTCGATATGTTGATCAAATATTATACCTGGTCGGGTCGTCTCATAAAAATTAAAGCGGACCTTAATATTCAGCAACATACTGATATTATTTCCGTTTACTTGTGGTACAGTTTTACATTTAAAACTTTCTATTTCCAGATTAATATCCTCTGCGGAGTTAAACGGCGACTTTATAATCAATAATCCTCCCCGGTTAATAGATGGCTGTAACCATCGGTAACCCCGGCTTTCATATTCATCCAGGC
>JAAYBS010000042.1 GCA_012718855.1 Syntrophomonadaceae bacterium | reverse complement strand
CACATTAATTCGCTCAGTTATAGCACGGGCAGTCTGGTCGTAAGATTTTCCTTGGACAATTCCCCGGGTGATTTCTTCCCTGATCTGTCTAACCATTACCTCTGTGTTTGCTTTCATTCGTTCCGGCTTGTTGACAGCCAGTGGTTTAGGTGGCGTAGGAGGCGCAGGAACGGTATCGGCAAACGCCAACGCAGGCCAAAATGGAAAAGGATTTGTTGGTGGCGGAGGCGGCGGAGGCGGTAGTATGAATGTAACGCATTACGGAGGTAAAGGCGGAAACGGGAGGGTTCTTGGCGGAGCAGGCAATAAATCAAATGTGCCAGGCGACCCCGGCCAAAATGATTATGCTGATGCTATTTATGACATTATTTCTTCCGTAGGTTTTATAGCTGGCGGTGGCGGTGGCGGTGGCGCTAACAATACAGGTGGCAACGGTGGCAACGGTGGCAACGGAGGGGGCTACATTATTATCTCTGCGAAAGAGGTAATTATTAATTCCGGCGGTGCAATTCGTGCCGAAGGACTAGACGGCACAGTTACTGGAGCTGGCGGCGGTGGTGGCGGCGGTGGTGGCGGCGGAGGTGCCATTGTAATTGATGCGCTAAAATTAACTAATTCAGGAAATATTAGCGTTACCGGAGGCGCAAAAGGTTATAATTCCATGTCGCCCGGCGCAGCAGGGGGCAATGGGGGCGCAGGCTGCAAGCTAATTATCCAAAGGGGGCTGAGATAATGGCGCTAACTGAAATCCGTGACGGAATTATTTGGGTAATTGAACCGGAAGGTGAATGGGAATTAGGGCCAGTACCGGAACCCGTTGAACCCGAACCCATCCCCGAAACTACCGAGGAAAAACTGACCCGGCTCGAAGAACAGAACCTTGTGCTCATGGACGCGCTGGCTACGACCTTTGAGGAAGTTTTGGCCTTGCGTGAAATCGTGGAAGGGGGAACGGTGTAATGGTGCAGTTATATTACACCCTTGTAAAAGAGGGTAGACGCACGATAGAGCAAATCCCCGACCGGTACCGGGCAGAAGTGCAGGCGATGTTAGAGCCGCTCGAATAGGGGCGGCTATTTTATTTGGGGGGAGGAGATGGCTTGGATTTCGAGGAGAGAACTGAAAAACGCTTAAATGATCACGCTGATCGGATTAGGTACCTGGAAACGAACGACGCCAGACAAACAGTTATAATCGAAGAGCTCTGTAAGAAGATGGACAATCTTATAAGTTGGATTAAGGCCCTTCTGATAGCCTGGTGTACGGGCATGGGGGGGTTTTTGATTTGGTATATCCAGAGTCTGCCGAGGTGATAGTATGTACGGAACATTAAGCAGTATTGCCATTGCTTTTATCGCGACAGCCCTATTGGTCGTTATGGTTGACCAGATTACTCGGATAATTAAGGCCATTCTCCCTTTCCCCGACAAGGTAGAAGCAGTTATAACCTATATCGTTCTTTGCGGAATCGCCTCTGTCGTGTGCTGGCAGGGCGATTTTGATTTATTTAGGTACCTTGATTTCACCTGGCAGTATCCCTGGGAAGGATGGTTGCTGACAGGCGCTCTTATAGCAGGGGGCAGCAGTCTCTTAGTTAAGCAGTTTCATGTGGTGGGGCTTATTCCTAGTATTATCAGCGGAACAGCGGCAATGTTTGGTTATGGGGGCAACAGTGCATCTACCGATACAACGATTGAGCCTGATAAAGACCAGGCTGGACCTCTTTAGAAAGGAAAGGAAGGGATGATATGAATATTCAATGGGCAGCCAGCCCAAATTTCACTGTGGGGAGAAGTGGCAAAAAGATTATTGCAATAGTAGACCATATTACAGCCGGGCTCATGCCGGGTACCTTGTCATGGATGAGAAACCCAACCGCAAAAGCCAGTGCTCATTATCTGGTTACAAAAGCAGGAGAGATATACCAGCTGGTCAAGGATGAAGATACTGCCTGGCATGCTGGGGAAGTAAAAAAGCCTAACTGGCCTTTGTATGATGGGAGCAATCCCAACCGTTATACCATTGGAATTGAGCATGAGGCCCTGGGCGGGGAGAGCCTTACCGAAGCACAGTACCAGGCTACACTGGAACTACATCGGATGCTGGTTAAGCGTTATAGTATTCCGATAGACTCGGATCACATCATTGGCCACAATCGCATCGATGCAGTTAACCGGCCTAACGATCCGGGCCCTTTATTTCCGTGGCAAAGGTTACTCACGAATTTAACGGGGCAGGGCAGTAAATATAAACCTGGTATAGTTACAGTGCCAATTATATTGCCTACGGGGAAAATCGAAGGTCCCATTTTGAACATTGATGGCAGCGACCGTACCTATGTCCCAGTTAGGGAGCTGGCAGAGGCTCTGGGATATAAGGTTAGATGGGATGAAATTACCCGTACAGTGACTATTAGGTAAGGAGGTATATAACTATGTTTGAAAATGCAATTATTGGCAGCATGGTAGTTGCCCTGGCAACTATACTGCTTGATTTTATGCTGGGCGTATTGATATCAATTAAACAGCAAATATTCGATGTCGGTAAACTGCCTCAGTTTCTGGCTAATAACGTGCTACCCTTCGTTGGCGGCCTGGCAGTAATAGCAACTATGGCCTTATTCGTTCCGGCAATGGAATACGTATATTACACTGGCGTTGCATTAGTAGCAGTAAAATTCAGCAAGGAAGCCCTTTTAGAAAAAATGACGTTATTATTTAAGTAAAATTCATAATTACCCTTAACAACAAAGTTATATAATGTTATGCTGATTTTGGAAGCTAAAACAAACGATTCAAAAACCTTATTCTTTTAAAAGCCGGGGTGTATCCCGGCTTTTTGCTTTTTCTGCCCTTTATAAACTCCTGATTCGTTGTCATTATATAAGGAAGTGAAATAGTTTTCAAAACCAGAATCGCGGATTATTTGCGGTAAATGATTTTGCTCATAGGCGAGAAGGCCTATATATAGCCAGTTAAGGGCGTTAGTGTCCTGGACTTCAAATCCAGTCGTGCGGTAGTGATCCTGCCGCTGGTGTGTTCGATTCGCACACGCCTCCGCCATTATCTTCACCATCCGATTTTACCCCTTGCCCCCGCAAGATTTTTAAAATATTCATTAAACCAACTCAACTATACCCCAGATCTGCCAAAGAGGAAATCTTTGGCATAATAACGCCCAAGGGCTACCAGGATTAAAATTACCCCTATGATTATCAGAGCCAGTTTTATATCCTGGGTTTTAAACAAGGCAAGACCTAAACCAGTATATAATACGGCAGAAGGAATTTTACCGATAGCAGATGAAAAAAAGAAATTCCAAAAAGAAACTCCTCCTACTGCTGCAGCTACATTGATCAAGGGGGTAGGTACTACCGGAATAACCCGGGCAATAACGATAGTCCAAAAGGCAATACCGGCATCGGTTCGTTCCACATCATAGCCAAACCACTTGTTTAATTTCTGCTGAGCCCACTCGAATCCCAATATTCTGCATATCCAATAAGCCAGGCAGGCACCAAATAACGCTCCTGACCAGGAGAGGAAAAAGCCTATTTTAAAACCGAAAAGTATTCCTCCGGCAGCAGCTAAAATTACATAAGGGAAAACCGGCAGGGCAGCTTGAACCACAAACAGGCCAAAGGCAACTGCCGGTGCCATTATGCCGAAGTCCTTTATATAGGTTGTTACCGTAGTAATATTAGCCAATTGTTCAAGTTCAGACACACGGACACCTCTTTTAAATATGTAGGTATATTTAAAAACTCTATTATCCATATACACTAAAAGCATATCAAATACAAGCGGAACGTGACGACAGAATTTAAGTATTAACTGCTTGCCTTACCATAGGGTTATGCAACCTTGATTTATATTAATCGATTTTTACTGATATGTTATAATTTTATTTAAATAAAAAATAAAAGGGTGAAGTTATGCCATTTAATGGACTGGATATTATTATTGCAGCAATAATTATTTTCAGCATTATATCTGGTATGCGTCATGGATTGGTAATCGTATTAGGTGAATTCGTAGCCCTGTTCACAGCACTGTTACTTGCGATTATATTTACTGGAGAAGTTAGTCAATTATTGGAAGATACTTTAGCAGTCAGAACTGCTCTGGAACAGTTCTTTATTCGTAATCTGCCATTCTTTGATACTTCTCTGCCAGTGGGAAGCGGCTGGTCAACTTTAGATGGAGTATTGGTTACACCTGCCAAGTTTTTTGCGGATAGGTTATTATCCATAGGTACATTTTTACTTATTCTATTCCTGGGCAACAAGTTGTTAAAAATACTTATAAAGGCGCTGGATAACCTGCTCTCTGACGGGGGATTTAGAGGATTAAATGCCATATTGGGAAGTCTGGTAGCTGCAGGTCGAAATATATTAATTCTGGTTCTGATATTGGGATTTTTGTATCCGCTTATTTACACTGCCGCGGATAATGGAACTGAATTTGCCCTTATTTTAACCGGCTACATTGATAACTCCGTTCTGGCTTCAGGGCTATTGGAAATATTTAATTGGGGTAAAAATCTGTTTTGATTGCGTGCATAGATAAGAGATATCTCGGAAATCTATTTACTATAAAGGAGGCTAACTAATGAAGGAAAATAATCAGGCAAAAAATAATAATGCATGGTTGCGTATGAATGAGGAAGAAACCGCAGCAGCCTATATTCTGGGTACACAATACCTGGATTTTTTAAACCGGGCAAAAACCGTACGGGAAACAATCGGGTATATTGCTGATACAGCAATGAATAATGGTTTTATTCGCTGGGATAGTTCCCTGTCTATTCAGCCGGGACAAAAGTTGTTTATCGAAAAGAAAGGTAAAATCTGTGCCCTTATAATTGTCGGTACAGATCCTTTAGATAAAGGGATAAATATGGTAGTATCCCATATTGATGCCCCGCGTTTAGACTTAAAGCCTCGCCCTTTGTTCGAAAGCGATGAACTGGCTTTTCTAAAAACTCACTATTATGGCGGTATAAAAAAATATCAATGGCTGGCTATACCATTGGCTTTGCACGGTGTAGTGATAAAACCGGATGGTTCAGCTATAAATATCAATATTGGCGAAAATCCTGAAGACCCGGTATTTACCATAGCTGACTTGCTGCCCCACCTGGCCAAAGAACAAATGGAGAAAAAGATGTCCGAGGCAATCAAAGGCGAAAATCTGAATGCTTTGGCAGCCAGTCGTCCGGAAGCTGATCAAGAGGCTAAAAACCCTGTAAAAGAGTATTTGCTTAAACTGTTGCAGGAGAAATATAACCTTGAGGAAGAAGACTTCACTAGTGCTGAGTTGGAGTTGGTACCAGCTCTGCCGGCCAGAGATATTGGATTGGATCGCAGTATGACCGGCGCATATGGACAGGATGACCGGGTGTGTGCCTTTACTTCCCTGCAGGCCATTTTACAGGTCAACTCAGTTAAACGCACGGCCATGTGCTTTTTTGCTGACAAAGAAGAAATAGGCAGCACAGGTAACACCGGGCTGCAATCCTTGCTGTTGGAAAACCTGGTTACTGACTTGATGCAAAGTAACGGACAGGCAGACTATTATAAGGTTCGCCAGTGTCTGGCCAATAGTGCCGCAATTTCTGCTGATGTTAATGCCGCTATTGACCCCAATTATCCGGAAGTATTTGAAAAAATGAATAACAGTTTTCTTTCCCACGGGGTTGTATTGACCAAATACACCGGTTCACGGGGCAAATATGACTCCAATGATGCCAATCCTGAATATCTAGCGGCATTACGTCAACTATTTGCCCGACATGAAGTTGTCTGGCAGGTAGGTGAACTGGGCAAAATTGATATAGGGGGCGGGGGAACAGTTGCCCAGTACCTGGCCCGCTACGGTATGGAAGTTGTAGATTGTGGTCCGGCAGTACTGGGGATGCATTCTCCCTTTGAGGTAACCAGCAAAGCCGATTTATATATGACCTATAAAGCTTATTGGGCCTTCCTGCAGGAATTTTAATTGAGAAGTAAGATTCGGTTTATCTGCGCAATTCCGCGTCTATTAATGATCCGGAGAGGAGGGAGAAAAAGTGTCAACGACTCGTCTTACACAGATGGTTCGTGCTGCCGGATGAGCAGCCAAAATAGGTCCGGGGACCTTGGAAGAAATTTTACAAGATTTTCAATTTCCAACCCACCCTGATTTACTGGTAGGTACTGATACACGGGATGATGCTGGTGTCTATCGTTTAAACCAGGATACGGCCATTATTCAGACCTTGGACTTCTTTACTCCCATGGTGGATGATCCATTTTTATTTGGACAAATAGCAGCTGTCAATGCCCTAAATGATGTTTATGCCATGGGAGGAGTCCCTTTGCTGGCCATGAACATTGTAGCCTTCCCCCAATGTGAAGACCTGCAGATTTTAAAACAGATACTGGCTGGAGGCCTTAGTAAAATAGAGGAAGCAGGGGCTCTGCTGGTAGGGGGTCATACGGTGGATGACCTGGAACCCAAATACGGCCTGGCAGTAACCGGACTGGTGCATCCGGATAAAATCACCGCCAATAAAGGAGCCCGGCCGGGAGACCTGCTCCTTTTGAGCAAACCCCTGGGCAACGGAATAATTGCTACAGCTATAAAAGCTGAAATGGTAAGCTCTGAGGCCTATACTGAGGCTACAGGCTGGATGGCAACCTTAAACCGGACTGCCGCTCAGATTATGGGTGAAGTGGGAGTACATGCAGCCACTGATGTTACCGGATTTGGGTTATTGGGACATCTATATGAAATGGCATCTGCCAGTGAGGTCAGCATACAAGTATTCAGCCAGGAAATAAAATTTATGGCTGATGTTTTGGAATATGCCAGTATGGGGCTGATTCCGGGAGGCGCATATTCCAATCGGGATTATCTGGGCGACAAAATTGAATATGATCAGGATTTGGATCCGATAATCAGAGACCTGCTGTGCTCCCCGGAAACAGCCGGAGGGCTTCTGGTGGCGGTTGATAAAACCCGGGCTGACCAATTAACCACTGCCTGGAAGGAAAGTGGGATACCGGCGATATTAGTTGGACAGGTTACCGAACCAGGAAAGCCGATTATTAAGGTTAGAACATAAATTATAGCGGGTAGGGAGAAAAGTGGAGAGAAAGCAATTTGAATTGGGCGATATAGTTCGCATGAAAAAACAGCATCCCTGCGGCAGCTATTTATGGCAGGTTGTTCGTATGGGGGCAGATATAAAAATCAAGTGCCAGGGATGTAACCGTCTGGTTATGTTACCCCGCATGGAATTTGAGCGTCGTCTGGTAAGGGTGGAAAAAGACCAGCTGTAAATACACACTTGGACCGGCTGCATCATATTATGGAAAAAAGCACCTTTATGAAGGTGGGATTAGCTATGCATCTAAAATTGGTAAAACCATTGCAGTTTAGTCCGGGAGATTTGGTTACCGTTCGAGGCATGCCGGAAAATCGACACTTTTGTATAATCAGCATAAAAAATAACATCAAACTAGAACCGACAGCCGTTCTCAAAGCACTCTTCAACGAGACATACATCATAGAAAAACCACTCTCCGAATTAAAAAGTTTGTTGATAAAAGGAATACTTTAGTATAAAACTTGATTACTTGAACCTGATCAGGTTATAATCAAGTGTATCCCTGCTCCGACTTTGAGCGGAGCCGGCCCTTTTAGGGTTAGTCCATAGGGAGGAGGTGTAACTGTGCGCGATTATGAAATAATGTTTATCCTTAAGCCGGACTTGGAAGAGGAAACTGTTACCGAAACCAAAGAAAGACTGCAGAAAATAATAGCAGATTTCGGTGGCGAGTTTGTGGAGGAAGTCAGTGGCTGGGGTAAGAAACGCCTTGCCTATAGCATTGAAGACTATACGGAGGGCGTTTACTATTTATGGAATTTCAAGGGTATTCCGGCCACGGTTCAGGAACTGGATCGGGTTATTAAAATATCCGATAGATTCCTGCGTCATATGATTGTTCGTCAAGATGAGGACTAAAGGTTTATAAGGGGGGTTAAGCCTTGTTGAACAAAGTTATCTTAATTGGTCGCCTGACAAGAGATCCGGAACTGCGGTATACGCCCAACGGAGTGGCGGTAGCTAAATTTACGCTGGCTATTGATCGTAAATTTAATCGGGATGAAACCGATTTCATTGATATAGTTGCCTGGCGTGGGTTGGCGGAAAACTGTGCCAACTACCTGGGCAAGGGCAGATTGGCTGCTGTCGAAGGCCGTTTACAAATTCGCTCTTACGAGGGACAAGATGGTCAAAAGCGTAAAGCAGTTGAAGTAGTTGCCGACGATGTACGCTTTTTGGATAAAGGTGGAAATGCAGGTGCCGGTCGGGAAACTGGTTCAGCCAGGAGTAATGCCCCGGGAGATGCATGGGATAATTTAGGCCGTGAGGCCGACCTCGATAATATTGACTTTGTTGACAGCAGCGAAGACAATAACGACGAAATACCCTTTTAGAAGAGGAGGAACTGACATTGATCAAGAAGGAAAGGCGTAAAAAAAGACGCCAATGTAACTTCTGTGCTGATAAAGTTGAAAGCATCAATTACAAGGATATACCCAAGCTGAGAAGATATGTTACTGAGAGAGGCAAGATACTGCCTCGTCGTATCACCGGAAACTGTGCTCATCATCAGAGACAGCTCACTTCAGCAATTAAACGGGCAAGGGTTATGGCCCTTCTACCGTACACATCTGAATAAAATACAAGCCCCTGCGGGGGCTTCATTTTTTCATTATAATAACGCAAGCAGAATCCAACTTAATTTGCAATTACATGCTGAAACCGGGCGGTGGGAAGGAAAACAATCCCTTTACGAAGAAAAACTCTAGAAGGGGGTGGGTTAATTGGCCGGAAGAGGTAGGGAAATTGATGTTGCCAAAAATTTAAAAACCATAGAATGGTTAAAAGCCGAATTGGCAGCCTCGGTAGGCGGTTTATTTAAAGCATTGCTTAAAACGGGAAACGATGCTGTAGCTGACGCATTGGCAGCCATCATTATCGTAGCTTATATACTTGGCCGTAGGGTAGGAGTAAGCTTTCAACTGATTGATGCTACTATTACATCCAAACTTTCCGAAAAAATTAAAGAATCCCACGAAGTAGAGCAATGGTATGGGGATCTCTCAGATTTACAAAAATACCTGCAAAAATAAGCGGGACAGGCATATTAAGACAGCAATTACATTATTTTTCACCCTATTATATATGAATAATTGAGCCAAAAGCACTAAAGCTACCGTCTAAAAAAGAAACCTTATGATTCGGAAATAATACCTGGGCAACTGGCGCAGATAATACATCGATTTAGTCGTCCGACAGTATTCCGATATCATCAGCAATCTTTTTTAGCGGCGAAAGGTTAAGATATTAGCTGAAGTTTATCGGTACATACAGGCAAAGGAGGATTAAAAGATGAAGGTAATATTTTTGCAAGAAGTAAAAGGAAAAGGCAAGATTGGGGAAATAAAGGAAGTTTCCGATGGTTATGCGCGTAATTTTCTTATTCCCAAAGGGCTGGCGGAAGAAGCTACCAAGACCAGAATCAAGGAGGCAGAAGAGCAAAACC
The DNA here is from genome assembly GCA_012718855.1 of Syntrophomonadaceae bacterium. Taxonomy (GTDB): domain Bacteria; phylum Bacillota; class Syntrophomonadia; order Syntrophomonadales; family Syntrophomonadaceae; genus JAAYBS01. The sequence continues at coordinate 673 of JAAYBS010000042.1, read as the reverse complement.
TGCGTCAGAGCAAACTTAAAGAAAAGGAAAAAGCTGACGCGCTCCAACTGCAGCAACAGTTGGAGGGAAAAATTATCCATATTAAAGCCAAAACTGGCGGAGGAGATAAGCTGTTTGGTGCGGTTACTGCCAAAGAAATGGCTCAAAGTTTGAAAGAACAGCATAAGATAAATATTGATAAGAAGAAAATTGACCTGGGTGAACCCATCAAACATTTAGGTGAATACAAAGTAAAAATTAAGGTTTATCCTCTCCTTCAGGCTGAAATAGTGGTAATAGTACAAGCCGCAGATTAGACTTAGGGGGATATAATGTGCAATATGAGGTCAAAAATGAAAAAAGGCCGGAACGGGATAGAACAACGCAGCTTCATTGGAGAATAGAATCTATTTACAAGAGCCTGGACCGATTATACGGCACTCAGGGACTAATATTAAAAGCCAGCCAGCTGGACGCAATTGATCTTATGAGTTCAGAGCAGATCGAAGAACGTCTGTTGGCTTTGCAAAGACTGCTAAAGCAAGATCCAACTATTATGAGCATCGAGCCGGAACAGGATTATGATGCCATGCTGCTGGGCATGGAAGAAAAAGTAGCTGAACTGCTGGCCCGGCAAGCAATAGAAGAAGAGATTCACCAGCGCATCCAGCAGAAAATGAATGATAAATATAAT
>JAAYBS010000041.1 GCA_012718855.1 Syntrophomonadaceae bacterium | reverse complement strand
TGGCTTACAACAGAAATACGGCATCGTTTCAATGCCGTATCAAGGGATTAAATCTTTCTCTTAAAATGCACCCAAGCAGTAATTATAGGTGCATTAGCATCAATTGTCAAGATTTTGTATAAATACTATTTAATCAGGGGTGAAATTGCCTTGAAATCAGGAGTACCGGCCTGTTTTAGTAAATCAAATACAACTGTCTCGGCGTTTGTAATTATTGCACCAGCTTCCTTCATTAACTCAAGTCCATTTTGGTAATCTTCTTTAAACCTCGAACATACAGCGTTTCTAACTACATGAACAGTATATCCTTTATCCAACAGGTCTATAACGGTTTGAAAAACACATACATGGGTTTCAGATCCGGTTACAATTACTGTATTTCTATTAAAATCAGCTATTTTAGATAATAGTGGTTCACCACATGAAAAAGTAGTTTTTTGGATTAATTGATGTTCGGGCAGATGTTTATAAATCTGCTCAACAGTAGATCCTAAACCACGCGGATATTGCTCAGATACAATTACTGGTATTTGCAATTGTTTGGCTGTTTCCAGTAATAAACTGGTATATCGATAAACTTTTTCGGATTGATCCATAGCTTTCATCAATTTCTCCTGCAGGTCGATAACCAGCAGAATCGAATCATCACTATTCAATCTAAACTTTTTCAATTATTACCCTCCTGTTCTGTAAAACATTTATAAAGAGTTATAATCCCATTCTTTTATTCAACAAAATTAGCTTTTACTACCGGATGAAATACCATCTGGGCTACCTTTTGTCCGGGAAATAATTTGACCGGTTTATCTGATATATTGACCAGTAATAAAACTACTTCGCCGCGATGTTCGCTATCTATGGTTCCTGGAGCATTGGCTACTGCTATGCCCTTCTTTACCATTCCAGCTCGACTACGAATCTGGGCTTCATAACCATCCGGTATTTTTATCGCAAAACCGGTAGGATAAGCATGAACTTCATGGGGATATAATACCGCTTCTTCCTGCAAAGCTATGCTAATATCACAACCCGCTGCGCCTTTGGTTTCATATTCGGGAGTCCTGGCCCAGTCAACCAGTTTTTCAAAACTAATATCAATAATTTCCATTTTAATCAACCTCCAATTATTAAGTATATATTAAATATCCAATATACGAAAACCAGCTTAAATGTCTTCTTAGCAACAAATTTTATATTATTCAATGCTATACTAAATAATAACTTTTGCAATAATTTATTTATCAGGGGGGTATAATGCTTGAAACTCCACCTAAAAATAATTTCCCTTGTTAGTATTATAATTATGCTTGTCTGCCTTTCAACTAAAGTTGCTGTTGCCTATAATGATATTGATAACCATTGGGCTTACGGCAGTATTATGACAATGTCAATCTCTGGTCATATTAAAGGATATCCAGACGGGACCTTTCGACCTGACCAGGTAATAACCAGGGCAGAATTTATTACCCTGCTGATGTCCTGCCTGAAAATAAAACCTTCTGCTAATTATTCAACCATTTCTTCACACTGGGCACAACCCCATATTGAACAGGCAATTAAACATGGTATATTAATAACCAGTGAATATCCATATGGGCTTAATCCGGATCAAGCACTTAACCGTGCCGAAATAGCAGCCTTAACTGTACGCTGTTTAAATAAACCTCCATTATATGGTTCATTGCCTTTTAATGATGGCGAAACACTTAAAAGCAATCCTTATTATGGATACTTATATACTTCTTATAGTGAGGGAATATTATCAGGTTATCCTTCAGGCGATTTAAGACCAGATAGCCCGGTAACTCGTGCTCAGGCTGCTACTATATGTTCACGTATGTTGTATCAACTATCAAAAAACCAAGTCTCCATAATTGATAGATCCGTGGATAAAACTGATTCTTTACTGCCTGATAATGACAACGTTTATTATGAAATAATTAGAGTTGACAGTCGCAATTATTCCCCTGCCCAGGTTCAAATAATACGTGGCAGTACTGCTTATGACTGGGATGAAATAGAAATTTTATCCCGTAATCGTGTTAAACTTGGCAATAATATTTATAATATTGATGCTGCCAATATAAGGGTTAAATTTGGTCAACGGATTAAAATCGTTAATTCTATGTATTATAATCAAAACAACCTTCAGTTAGTAATTATAACTGATGATGATGATTACATAGATAAATCAACTATAATTTTCTATCTGAATGATGTTAAAACCAGTTGGGATTATGAAGATGTTGCTGTTTATCTGGAAGGCAGCTATCGCTACTTGGATGATTCCAATATAGATCTTATTGATGATAATCGATTGCAGTGGTTTAATGAAATATATACCATAATAAATCGTACCGTGAAATATGATGGAAGCCGTTATAATATTGTTGATATTGATTGGAATCAGCATACTAATCAGTATAAAATATATGTTGAAAACTAAGCAGGATTTGCAGGTGATAATCGATGAGAAAAATATGGCAATGGATGTTAAGAAACAAAGCAGCTGTAATACTTCTAATATTTACCATTATCCTGGCCCTGGCTATCAATTATATATTTATGAAGGTTATTAATGATTTGTAATTCAGATATTAAATAAATCCGTTTTAAAGAATAGATAAATCTGGTCTCCATGACTATAGTTAATTTGGTTTATTATTTCCATAATCCATCCTGTTCAACTCTGGGCCAATCAACTTTAATTACTTGTCTTTCACCTTCCCCTGGAACTTCAACTTTTTCCTGGCATGCATATTCGTGTTCTATTAAATAGGAAAGTGCCCGTGCTATTTCGTTGCGGTCTGTATTATGATATTTACTGCTTAGATTAACAATTGAATTAAAAAAAGAAAAATAACTCCGTTCTTCGTTAAATTTTAATGTACTTAATATTTTGCTGAAATCATGACTATACTGTGGTTCAATTTCAATAAACCAGTCAGCATTGTTCTTAATTAAAGGGCTAAGGCTTCCTTTTAAAGCATATACGCCAACGACCTTTTGGTGAAACATTCTTATATGACTTATGGCACTGTGAAAATGCCCATCCCCTACCACTAAAATAAATTGTTCTATTCTGGGATTAGTAAACAAAGTTTGATAAATATCATCTAATAGATAAAAATCGGTTAAATCTTTCCTGGCAAATTGATTGTTATCCATATAAGAACCACAATCGTGAATCATTCGCGGGTATTTTAAATCTAATCTTGCTTTTTCAGCTTTTATAAAATCATGACTGAAATCTGCATAAATAGAGAGATGAGCAATGCTTGAAGATTCTTTAATTATATTAAATATGTCGTCTATGTCATTAGTAGCATTTTTATTATGTATATGCCAAAACCAATTGTCATAATCAACAAAAACGGCTGTGACTTTTTTAATTTTTTGCACCTTTATATCGTCCCCCTGTTTTAGAAATGGAGAACCAGACGATCTATTCTTTTTTCAAAGATCATGAATTAAATTAATTACAATATAATTTTAGCATCATTAATTTACCCATACAATTATTTATAAAAACAATTCCCTTATAATACCATATAATTTATTTTTTCAGAAACAAAATCCGGGAGGTTTAATACCTCCCGGTTAATTCTTATATGGTGCGGCAGAGAGGACTTGAACCTCCACACCCGAACGGGCACTAGAACCTGAATCTAGCGCGTCTGCCGATTCCGCCACTGCCGCAGAAGAACTTTGTGTTCTCAGCAATGACAATTATAGTATATGGTGAAAGTCATTGTCAAGCTATAATATATGCGCTTTACAAGCTATTTGTTACCCAATCAGAGCGCCGTAATACGGGTATTATAGTATTTCCCCTGCCAGGTATTCCGTTCCAGTAATCTTTGATCAATATAATTCAGAGTTTCCCATTTATTAAGACTCCATGCGGGGCCTACCAATAAATCGCGTGGGCTATCACCGGTTAAGCGATGTATAACCACATCAGGAGATAGAATTTCCAAACAATCAATTACCATATCTACATATTCATTTTGAGTAAGAAAGTGAAATGGTCTATTTTTATATTCAAGGGCTAGTTGGGAGTTGTTCATTAAATGTAGCAGATGTATTTTTAAACCCTGAATGGATCTCTTCGCCAACCATTCTCCCGTTTGGTGCATCTCCACATGACTTTCTCCGGGAAGCCCCAATATAATGTGCGCTACAACCGGAATATTCCTACTTCTTAAATTATTTAGTGCCATTTGAAAATCATTACAATTATAATGCAAATTCATATAGTCTGCAGTTTTTTTATGAATGGTTTGTAAACCTAATTCCACCCACATATAGGTTTGAGCTTTAATTTCCTCCAACAAATCTAAAACTTGTGTATTTAAACAGTCCGGACGGGTAGCAATAGCCAAACCAACTACCCCGGGTTGTTGTAAGGCTTTGTAATATAGTTCCCTAAGTACAGATACAGGAGCATAAGTGTTGGTAAAGGCCTGAAAGTAGGCAATATATTTTCCATCATGCCACTTTTTATGCATAGTTGCAGTTACTTCGGCAAATTGTTGACTAATGCTATCCCCCCGATTACCGGCAAAATCTCCAGCACCCGCAGCACTACAAAACAAACATCCCCCGGTGGATAGGGTTCCATCACGATTTGGACAGGTAAACCCTGCATCTAACGATATTTTAAAAACTTTATGTCCAAATTTTCCCCGCAGAAAGTAATTTAAACTATGATATCTTTTTCCTCCCCATTCCCGTACCGTTTCATTATCTGGTTTCATAGTATTACCCTCTTCCTTTTACCTTCTCAGTATAATATCATAAATGAGAAAAGTTAAAATTTTGACTATAAACTATATTGTTTTCAACCGATAAGGAGTATTAGTCTATGTTTCGCAAAGAGTTCACATTTGTAACTATAATTGTAGTTTTGGTTTTTATCTTTGGTATTTATATTTCACAAAACCAAGCTAAACTTGAAACTGAGTATCCGCAACATGCTATTGAACTGGAGAATACTGACTTCATGCTTTCCTACAATAATAATACCTTGCAAATTGGTAGTTCTGCCAGTACAGATGTATTTAATGTGTTTCCACAAGGGGAGATGTTAGGACTTAGCACCATATACTCTCCGACTAATTTAAACTGTCTGTTTACTTTTACTGAACATAGTGATATTTTGCATAAAGTGCATATATCTGATGATCAACTTAAAACTGCCAGAGAGGTTACAGTTGGGGATTCTTTTGAGTCTGTGGTGGACAAGTATGGCAAATCTTATTCCTGGGTGCATAAAGTTGATAATTCTGAGGATTTTGATGCTGTTTATGGCAGTGATCATAACTGCTGTATAGTCTTTCAGGTTCGTAATGGATTAGTAACCAAAATTATATTGCAGAAAGACCCTCCTGGCAGATTATGAATTTAGCATTATAATATTTCAGCATTAAAATAGTGGAGGATATCTCTTTGATCGAAATAAAGAATCTTACCAAAATATATCATACTTATGACCATGATATTACTGCTTTGGATGATGTTTCACTATCCGTTTCCAAATCTGAGATATTTGGTATTATTGGCTTAAGCGGTGCAGGAAAAAGTACGCTGATTCGTTGTATTAATATGCTGGAGAAACCTACCGGCGGTTCTATTCTGGTTGACGGTCAGGATATTACCTCACTGAATAAAGACGAACTACGTGTAGCCAGACAGAAAATTGGCATGATATTTCAGCATTTTAATCTGTTATCTTCCCGTACGGTATTTGATAATGTCATGTTCCCTTTGGAAATAGCCAAAGTTCCCATTAAACAAGCCCGGCAAAAGGTAAATGAATTACTTGAGGTAGTTGGACTATTGGATAAAGCCCGAATTTATCCGGACCAACTCAGCGGAGGGCAAAAACAGCGGGTGGGTATTGCCAGGGCTTTAGCCAATGACCCCAAAGTGTTGCTTTCAGATGAAGCTACTTCAGCGCTTGATCCTCAAACCACCAGTTCGATTCTAAAGTTGTTAAAAGAGATTAATCGTCAATTAGATCTTACTATTCTCTTGATTACACATGATATGAATGTTATCAAACAAGTTTGCGATCGCGTTGCGGTTATAGATGAATCCCGTATTGTTGAGGTGGGAGATGTCTTATCGGTTTTTTCCAATCCGCAAACTGCCACATCTAAAAATTTTCTAAAAGTAATTATGAAAAGTGATATTCCTGAGGATTTAGCACCTACTGTATCGCTTTCTTCAGGCATGATCAGCCAATTTTGGCGGGTATCATTTATAGGGGCATCATCCGGAGAACCTATTATTTCATCCATGATTAGCAAATTTGATTTATCAGCCAATATACTATATGGCAATATTGATCGGGTTAAGGATATACCTTTTGGGAATCTGTTGCTTGAATTAATTGGTACTGCAGAAGTATTGCACCAGGCTCATGATTATTTAAATAGCCAAGGCCTGGAAATTGAGGTGTTATATCGTGATTGAATTAGTATCTGTGTTTGGTTTTAATCTTACTGATTTTATGACAGTATATTTGGGAGATAATTCCTGGATACCTTCTGCCGTAGCAGTAGCATTATGGGAAACTACCTACATGGTTTTTTTATCTACTCTTTTCAGTTATATTTTTGGACTGCCCCTGGCGATTATCTTAATCACTACTGAACCTGGTCATATCCTGGAAAATGTCAGAGTAAATTCGATTTTAGGTTCAATAGTTAATGCAGCCCGTTCCATCCCTTTTATTATACTGCTTATACTGGCTATCCCCTTTACGCGCTTTATTGTTGGTACTTCTATTGGTACTGTTGCTTCAATTGTACCGTTAACGCTGGCAGCTATACCCTTTGTAGCCCGTTTGGTGGAGTCTTCTTTAAAGGAACTTGATTGGGGACTTATTGAGGCCGCTTTATCCATGGGGGCCAACACCTGGCAGATAATCAGTAAAGTATTAATTCCAGAAGCCTTACCTTCTATAATTTTGGGAGTAGCCATAACGGCAATTAATCTGGTTGGATATTCAGCCATGGCAGGAGTTGTGGGAGGAGGTGGATTAGGTACACTGGCTTACTACCATGGTTATATGCGTTACCAGCCAGGTATAATGTGGATAACTGTTATAGTTTTAATTTTGCTGGTTCAACTTATACAAGTTGTGGGTGATAGGTTAGCCGGCCGAATAATAAATAAACGGAGGTAGATTATAATGAAAAGAATTTTATCGTTGGCACTCACCCTGGTCTTTTTATTGTCACTGGCATTGGTAGCTGGTTGCGGCTCCACCCCGCAGGACACTGATAAGAACACTGGTAAAACAGAAATGAAAAAACTGGTAGTCGGAGCTATTGGAGAACCTCATACCAAAATGTTGAACATGGTAAAACCAAAATTGGCTGAACAGGGTATTGATATGCAAATTAAAGATTTCACCGATTATGCACAGCTTAATCCGGCATTAAAAGATGGTCAGATCGAAGCCAATTTCTTTCAACATATCCCCTATTTAGAGGATTATAACAAGAATACAGATTCAGATCTGGTATGGACAGTAAAAATTCATACTGAACCTATGCGCCTTTATTCCAAAAAGATTGATTCACTTGATAAGTTACCTGATGGGGCTACAGTAGGTATTCCCAATGACCCCAGCAATAGCGGTCGTGCATTAATGGTGCTGGAAGCAGCCGGTTTAATTAAGTTAAAACCTGATGCGGGAGTTACTGCTACGGAAAGAGATATTATTGAAAATAATAAGAAGCTGGATATTAAAATGTCGGATGCCGCTATGTTGCCGCGTGCTCTGGAGGATTTGGATATCTGCTGTATCAATACCAACTATGCTCTGGATGCCGGCCTGGATCCGGTAAAAGAAGCAATCTTTGTTGAACCTGGCGACTCTCCTTTTGCCAATGTAGTAGTAGTTCGTCCGGAAGACAAGGATAAAGATACTATTAAGGCACTGGGTGCAGCTTTACAATCACCTGAAATTGCCAAGTTCCTGAAAGACAATTATCCCAGTTGTGTACTGGCCTTTTAATTAATTTATTATTATAAGTTTATAGTGCTTAATAAGATACACCTGCAAGTCATGCAGGTGTATCTTTTCATAAATATATCAGGTTTATTTTAGTTAAACCAATTAAATTTTTTAAAAATAATCTTAAAACTTTGTTCCTTTCAAACAGGATTTATATCATACATGGAGAAATATTAAAAGGAATGCCGATAATATCTTTGGCATTTAATATATACAGGCTATCTTCTAAAATTTTCGATATGTTATAATTTATGGTAACTTTAATCACTGGTAGATAAAATGTATCTGACAATTGTTTATTTTTTTATAGGAGGTGAGATATAAACATTATTATAGGAAACCATGGACATCAGGAATTTTATTATGAGGAATTGACAACAACTCAATTCCGGAAATTTGGGGGGTATTAAAGAATGTCGGCTAATTTTGCTTATCTGAACACTCGTGATTTTGAATTCATAATACAGGAATGGCTTCCTACCGAAATAGTTTTTGGTTACAAAGAATTTGTTGATTATTATTCCAAAGATGAAGTGAAATCCGTATTGGAACCTTTCCGGAAAATGTGTAAAGAATTGGTGGAGCCCACCAACGAAAATGGTAATGCCATTGGCTGTACCTTTGCCAACGGCAAGGTTACCACTCCACCTACTTTTGGTCCCCTGTTCCACAAACTGCAGGAAGATGGATGGGGAACTGCCAACATTGATGAAGGTGAAGATGCCATGACCATGCCTAATATTCTGTTTTGCATGTGTCAGGAAATGTTGTCGGCTGCTAATCCGGCATTCATGCCTTATATCGGCTTAACCACCGGTGCAGCAGAACTAATCCAGGCTTTCGCCTCTGAAGAACTGAAAGAAAAATTCCTTCCCAAGATGATGGATGGAACCTGGGCAGGAACCATGTGTTTAACTGAACCTACTGCCGGTTCAGACGTTGGAGATATTCTCTCCAAAGCTTATCCCACTGATGAGCCCGGAGTATATAAAATTAAAGGTAACAAGATATTCATAACTGGTGGAGATAATGATTTCACCGAAAATATTATTCACCTGTATCTGGCCAGAGTCGAAGGAGCCCGCGCCGGTACCTCTGGAATCTCCCTGTTTATAGTTCCCAAGTATTGGGTTAATGAAGACGGGACCCTGTCAGACAATGATGTTCAGACTACCGGTATTGAACATAAGCTGGGACAATATGGTTCCTGTACCGCTGCATTAGCCATGGGTGAAAACAACAATTGCCGCGGATATCTGGTTGGTGATCCCCCAGATGCAG
>JAAYBS010000040.1 GCA_012718855.1 Syntrophomonadaceae bacterium | reverse complement strand
TGGTCAATTGACTTACGGATTATTTCCTGTATATCGTTAAACAAAGAAATAAAAGCTGCTTCTGCTTCAAAAAACCGATTGATATCTTCAGATTTATTTAACTTGGCAAACTCCAGGGTTATTTCACTTATATCATTTGGGGATATCACTTCTCCTGCAATTTGCCTGCGGTTAATTTCCATTTGGTTATTTCTGAATGCTAAAATCTTTTTCTGTGTTTCAGGATCCTGCTGTACAATTTTTTGTGCTTTACTATAATCTTGAAAGATTTGACTGCCAATAATGGCCCTGGCTAATTCATGAGCTTTATCATAAGGATTAGCTGTCATTTGAACCCCTCCCTTTATTACTTTCAATGTTTTCAAATTACCAGTTAACAAGTCAATAAGTCAAGCAAAGCCACTAATTAACTCTTCTCCCGCTATCACATTATGTTATGTTGCCATTTTGTCATGGTATTATTCTTGTCCTATATGGTTATATTAGCATCATATTCTGTCATTTTTTCTTCTTATTAGACAAACACGCGCATTAGGCTTCTTAACGGTAATAATTTCAATAACAGGTTTGTATCGTGTTATATCCCATGTTTGTAAGGTTAACACCTTGTAACCCTATTTAGATTGGCTTGTTATTGTGAACACAATTACAAAAGATGACGCTTACTATACCCAATATGGCTAAAGACCCAATATATAGTGCAAAGTGTAACAAGCGAATTGTATAGAACCGCAATTCATACTACAATAATAGTGATAGCAAGTACGGAAAATCAATTACGGAGGGAGGAGGTACGAATGAAGTATATTTCTGTAGTAGTTCCGGAGGATATTGATCGGGAACTCCGGTTTGCATGTGCCGACCAGGCAACTACAAAATCACGTCTGGTAAGAAAACTGATTGAAGAGTATCTGGAAGATTGGCGTTTACAGTTTGAAGGCAAGGGCGGACAGATAATTGGTTTGGATGATGACGAACCGGAAAATTCCAAATAAATCTACTAAGGAATAAAAAAGAAACGGCAAGTTGCTGGCCAGGCATTAAAGTGCCTGGTTTTTTTATTTATCTAAATTCTTTATTTGTTCCCCTCCCCCACAAAACGTTAATATATGAAAATCCAATGTTATAAAACCTTCCCTCTAAAAAACAACCTTTCGAACATGTCCAAATATACACGTTTTATGTTAATAAATAATTAAAAAGATTCAGAATATTGCCTTCACAGGCCCTCCGGATTAAAATCCTCAGCGATGCTTTCATTTTTATGAATATTCTGCTATTTACCCTTGTAGTTTTTCACATATTCACATGTTATTATGTTAATAACATCACATGTTAATAATATGTGAAAAAGGAGGGGGTAGCGATGACTGGATTACTGGCTGCACTGGCAATAGGTCTGGTTTTCGTTAGTGGCACCGTTAGTATGTTAATAGTATTTAAAAATGTTTACCTGGAATCTTAAGTCTTAAGTGTGAGGGGTTATAAAGGTCTGATTTTGAAAGGGGGAAATGTTTATGACGGAACTTCAACAAGCTTTTCTGTTTTATACATTTTGTTATTTCCTCGCTAAAGGGGCAATCTGTGTTGCATTTTATATAGCCACTGTAATAGTCGAAAAGCATGCTCGTAAAAAACATGCCATGTTAAAAGCATATCTGAAACAGAAAAGAGCAGACGAGGCAGTTCGGTGGGAAGGGGCCTACCGTCAATATAACCGTAAATACCAGCCACAACTGAAACAAGCCAGCTAATCCGGATTTAATTCCGGATTTTTTATTATCGTATCTACCTCAACAGCAAGCGTAACGATAATGTATACGCCTGCTGTTAGTGTTTGTATTTTGTTCCGGGCAAACAACTCTACCAGCTTATAAAGCCTTCAATTACCCCCAGGATAAATAGTAGATAAAAAAGTCCACCCATTAAAAGCATTCCAGCTGTAATATGTTTTTTACGCAATAGTTCTATATAAATAAATAATGCTGAAGCCAGAGCTAGTCCGGCTGATAACAACGCCCCCGCTGATAACTGCCAATCAGTCAGAAATATTCCAATAGCCGGTATCAGAGAACTCTGAAATACCATTGCCCCGGTTATATTTCCTAATGCCAGAGTATCTTTTTCTCTTGATACCCAGATAACACTATTGAATTTCTCCGGTAATTCAGTAGCTATGGGGGTAATGATTATAGCTAAAACGAAGGCTGGAACTGCGTACAAGGTGGCTACTTCTTTGACCGAGTCTACAAACAAATTTGCCCCCAGAATAATAAAGACCAGAGCCGTTAATACCTGAAACAGAATTATTAATAAATGGGGTGATTCCTGTTTACGGGCAAAATAGCAGGGTGGTATGTCTTCATCATCATTAACATCGCGTTCCTCTTTGATCATAACAAATACATAGATAAAGTAAGCAATTATCATTAACGATGCAATTACTAACTGCATCGTTCGCCATTCCGTTGGAAAAAACCCGGTCAATACAGCTACTAAGTAAACCACGATAAAGAAGCTTAAATCACGGGCCATAGTAGAATAATGCGCTACTACCTTAATTCCATGATCACGTCTACGGCGAAATATAATAACAGCCGCTCCGGTAACAAACATAGCCAGGGTAGCTAACATTAATGGTGCTCCCAATATGGCACCTATTCCTATTTCATGGCCAACACCATTGTTGCCGAATAATATAGCAATAATAGGTATAATAGTTTCCGGCAGAGCAGTACCAACTGCTGCTAATACGCTTCCCACTGCCCCTTCCGATAAATCCAGTTTTTTCCCTAGCCATTCTACTCCATTCACAAATACTTCAGCGCCAACCAGGATAATCCCCAGGCTGACAATTAACCAACCTATACTGCTCATAATTTGTTTTATCCCCTCTTTTTTAAAGGTCCAATGGTATAACTCTATGCTTGCGTCGCTCAAAGCATATCATAGAACGATAACCGATTTTTTTCAATAATTCAACACAATTTTCTAATCCCTCACCAACCTGTTGTGGATTGTGGGCATCAGACCCCAAAGTGACAGGTATACTCAATCTAAACATCTGTTCCATAATTTCACGGGAAGGATATATTTCCTTTACTGGTTTCCTTAGTCCAGCACTATTTATCTCTACGACTAACCCCGAAGCTCTAATCTTTTTTAATACTGGTTCAGCATAGGCATAAGGTGACTTTTTTATGGGATTGTGCCCCCATATCTTTATTAAATCCAGATGACCAATAATATCAAACAGTCCTGAATCAACAGCTTGTTCGACCAGATTATAGTATTGATCAAAAATGCTGTCTATATTGCCGGATTCAAATTTATCTTTATAATCGGGATGATCAAAACCCCATCCGTCAATGAAATGAACTGAACCTATCAGGTAATCCCACGGTAAAGATGATATTAGCGAGGACAGCTGAAGCTCCTGACCAGGGATAAAATCGATTTCCAGACCAAGACGAATATTTATATCCGAATTGTCCTGCTGTATCCGCTTAATTAAATCAAAGTCAACTTGTTGCCAATATTCATCATGTTCCAGTAAACCAATTTCCGACAGGTTTACCTCCCGTGCCTGCTGTAAATAAGATTGAAGCCGTTTGGTATCAAATTTATACTCACCATGACCTACAACATGAACATGATAGTCAATTAACACCATATTCCTCCTAACATTTCCTTCTGGTCTTAATTTTAATCACTATTAAACTGCTTAATCAAGCTATTTGACGGAAAATGCAGGTTGCATTACCCTTTCGGTTATACTAGAATTGAAAAATGTAATAGGATTCCCCTGTGAAATATTATGACTTCAGGCAGCGGAATCAATGGTTACAACATACACAAGGAGGGAACTCTCAAAGCTTATGGCCAATATTATCGCATTCAAAGGGCTTCGTTATAATTCGGAAAAGATAACCAACCTGTCCTCGGTAGTTACTCCTCCATATGATATTATCGACGAAACAGCCCAAGCCAAGTATTATGCCGAACACCCGGCTAATATTATCCGCCTGGAACTGGGTTTGACATTTCCTCAGGATACACCAACCAATAACCGCTATACCAGAGCAAAAAACTATATTGATAAATGGTTGGAAGAAGAAATCCTCTTACCCGAACAACTGCCATCACTGTATTTATATGAACAGGAATTCCTGAATCAGGGTATACGGACTATACGTACCGGTTTTATATGTGGGCTGAAGGTGGAACCTTACGAAAAGGGTACTATTCTACCCCACGAAGAAACCTTGTCCAAACCCAAGGCTGATCGTTTGCAATTAATGCGCTCCACGCATTCAAATTTTAGTTCCATATTTGGCCTATACTCAGATGCAGAAAGAACTGTAGATCTTATAATGAAAGATGCGGTAAAAGGTAAATTACCTGACATTGAAATAGTTGATGAAGCTGATGAGACCCATAGGATTTGGGTGATCAGTGACCCGGAAGTTATACAAACTGTACAGTCAGCTATGGCTGATAAACAAATTTTTATTGCAGATGGTCATCACCGCTATGAAACTGCACTTGAGTATGCTAATGAAATGCAGGAGCAGGGACTACCAGATTATGATTATGTATTAACTACCCTCGTAAATTTATTTGATGAGGGATTACTTGTACTACCCACTCATCGCGTAGTAGGAAATATCAAAAGTTTTAGCAGTGCCAAGCTGCTTAAGCAGTTAAATAAATTATTTGATATTGATACTTATCCTGATAAAAATAATCTTGAAGAGTTTATGAAGGAACTTAAACTTCGTGGTACTAAACAACATGTTTTCGGCATGTATGTTGATGATACTCTTTATTTTTTACAATTAAAAGACCCTCAGACGCTCGAACAATATCTGCCCCAGGAACGCTCAGATGCGTGGAGAAATTTGGATGTCGCCATACTGGATAATATGATTCTTGATAATATATTGGGAATTGGTACCCAGGAACGCAAAAACCAGGACAATCTGGCTTATAGCCGCAGTGAACAATGGGTAATTGAGCAAATAGACAACAAACAATACCAGCTTGGATTTTTAATCAATGCTACCGGAGTTGATGAAATTGTGGCTGTAGCCAGGGCCCGGGATAAAATGCCACAGAAGTCAACCTATTTTTATCCCAAACTTATTACCGGTCTTATCATCAACAACCTGGACATTCGTTAATTTCAGTATAATAAAAAAGCTTGAATCAAACAGAGCGCCAAAAGTGAATAGCACCTTTTGACGCTCTGATTTTTATAGTTTAAACATAACAGGACATACCACCATCAATAATAAAAATATTTCCCGTCAGCCAGCGAGAGTCATCAGAAGCAAAGAATATGA
>JAAYBS010000039.1 GCA_012718855.1 Syntrophomonadaceae bacterium | reverse complement strand
TCCAAACTTCTACTTATTAGCAATTCCTTCATTACCGCATTGCGCCTATTCTGCATAGGTATTGGTTTAAATTCAAAATGGTGGTCTTTTGCTAAACCCCTTACTTCATCAGAAATCTCATAAGTCATAAGAAATTCTCCTGGGATTTTACTTGCAAGCTCAAATAATTTAGGATGATCTATAACAGAATGTGTATATAATCTCCGACCGGCTGATTTTCCTCCAGCAGTATAAGGTGGATCGAAAAAGAATACGGCATGGGGATTATCGATGTATTGATTACAAACATCAAAACCATCACCCTGAACAAAAGTAATTATTTTACTTAGTTTTGAAATTATATGAAGCCTTTTTTTAAGGGTTTGGGGATACCACCGAGAAGCAAGACCCTTACCATTTTCCCCATGTTTAACTATCCCAGCACCCGGTGCCAGTATTCCTCCGTGACTTATTCTATTACGCAATATGGTTTGAAAAGCTTTTTCCTTATTAGACTTAGCAG
Source organism: Syntrophomonadaceae bacterium (assembly GCA_012718855.1). Lineage (GTDB taxonomy): Bacteria > Bacillota > Syntrophomonadia > Syntrophomonadales > Syntrophomonadaceae > JAAYBS01. The sequence goes on along the minus strand of JAAYBS010000039.1, from coordinate 1,197 downwards.
GTTCTAATAAAACAGCCTGTATGTTTTCAGCTGTTAGTTTAAAGTTGATTATTCGCTCTATTAACCATTCTACATCGCCTGCAAAAATAGTATGCCAGACGGCAGCAACATCTTCGTCAATCTCTGACATAATAACTTTATCAGCTAACCCCTCATAGGCCACAGTAAGACTAACAATACCGCCTCCTGCAAAAGGTTCAATAAAATATTCTGGCTTATATCTAAGATTAGACAACCAGGTCTTTATGTAAGGAATTAACCAGGTTTTTCCGCCGGGATATCTAAATGGACTTAATTGGGTTACTTGAGCTACATTTATTATTTGGTTAGGGTTAATTGTAGGTTCATCTACAAACAAAGATGCTTGTTTAAGCAATTTATGAGTCCTCCTTAAAGCAGCATATCCATGGTTTTGTTGATATCATCATCATTAATTTCCATCTTCTCAAGTTTTTTATCCAATTTGCCCTGTAAAACTTCAATGAAATCATCTATTAGTCCCGATTCAGGCGTTACTATGCGGTCTAATGAATTCTGAAATAATGTATAAATAGTATCTGTATGTACAAGATTATATCGATTTGTTTCCTGTTTAAGTTCTATATCATAAATTAGCCATGCTATTTCAGCTTTATCAGCAGAAACTCTGGGGAGCTGAGGAAGAGTTGAAAAAAAGCCTGAATGCAAAGCTACTGCTATCTTTTTACTCCAAACGTTGAGAATCTTACCTTTATAGATTAGTTGCGGCACAAGTCTTTTCCGGGATGAGGAAAGATAGTCGGGCCGGGGATAGTTGGGTTTACTTAACCAATCCATGTTGTACATCAGTTCTGGTTCTTGAATATAAGCCTCAAATGGGCGGCGAATATTCCCTGAAATATACACTGATTGAATCTCTAATGCACCAAAATCGGTAATTTTACCATAATCATCATACGCAACTAATACAATATCTATATTGCCTGCTGTATGCCCGTTTATATCGTTTAGTCGTGCCTCAGTAAGTGTAGTCCACTTTGTCCCCGGAGAAAAGAAAAATGAGGCAGCATCAATAGTAACCATCCATTCTTGGCGAAATCTAATAGGGCAAACAATAGCGGTATTAATACCCTCTCTTATGGTACATACTCCTAAAGGGCTATTTGCCTTGTCTTTAGTGCAATTTGGAACTTTATTATTATAAGGGCAAAGACGATT
>JAAYBS010000038.1 GCA_012718855.1 Syntrophomonadaceae bacterium | reverse complement strand
GGGGGATTACTTAATGACTAGATTGTCCAAAGGATTGGCATTACTTTTATTCCTGGTACTTTTAATAGCTGGAAGCAATTACTTGCAGGCAGCGGCAGCAAATTCCGTAACCATTCTTTTTACCCACGATTTACACGATAATTTTTTACCTTATCAATTAAATGAAAAGGATAAGGTTGAGAAACGTGGCGGCTTTGCCCAATTACAAACACTTATTAGTCAGCAAAGGGAACAGGACCCTTCTTTATTGCTGGTTGATGGTGGCGATTATTCTATGGGAACTTTGTTTCAGACTATATTTACTCAGGAGTCTCCCGGACTCAGGTTATTGGGACAAATGGGATATGATGCAGTTACTCTGGGCAATCACGAGTTTGATTACCGCCCGCAGGGCCTGGCTGAGAGTCTGACTGCCGCCCGGGCCAGTAAAGAAAAATTACCCTTTATCGTGGCAGGTAACATTTCCTATCCGGTAGATAATGAGGGCCGGATTAAAGGCAAGGAGTTAAAACAATTACAGCACTCTTTATATGAGTATGGGGTTGAACCTTATACGGTGCTGGAATGCAAAGGATATCGTATCGGGGTTTTTGGAATCATAGGTCAGGATGCTGCTTCCAATGCTCCCATGGCAGGAGTAACTTTTACTGACCCTGTTGAGCAGGCCCGCCTTACAGTTGTTAAACTTTATCAGCAGGAGAAGGTGGACATGATTATTTGTTTATCTCATTCCGGAACGGTTAGTAAACAGGATGAATCAGAAGATGTGATTTTGGCTCAAGAAGTGCCTGGAATTGATGTTATTATTAGCGGCCATTCCCATAGTAAATTAAATCAGCCCATTAAAATAGGAGACACTTATATTTGTTCTGCCGGAGAATATGGTCAAAACCTGGGAAAGATTACCCTCATTAAAGATTCAGATTCTGGCTGGCGTCAAATGGAATACCGGTTGATTCCTATTAATGACAGGGTTCCGGCAGATTCAACTATTGAACAGAGGGTAGCCGGGTTTAAGGACATTGTACAACAGACTTATCTGGACAATATGAATCTGAGTTTTGATGGAATACTGGCCTATTCTTCTTTCAGCTTTATGCCAATTTCGCAGATGGCAAAGCAACATGCAGAGCAGCCCCTGGGCAACCTCATCAGCGATGCCTATATCTATGCGATCAGGCAAGCTGAAGGAGATAATTACCAGCCGGTTGATGTTGCTATTGTGCCCAATGGCACTATCAGGGCATCTTTGGTAAAGGGTGATATTACGGTATCAGATGTTTTTAATGTCAGTTCTTTGGGAACAGGTCCGGATAAAAAGTCTGGTTATCCGTTGATTTCAGTTTATTTAACCGGAAAGGAGCTAAAGACTGCCTGTGAGGTGGATGCTTCTATTACTCCGCTCATGAATGCTGCCCAGCTTTATATGTCAGGCCTTACTTATACATTTAACCCAAATCGGCTTATGTTTAATAAAGTAACTGATGTAGCATTGCTGCGTTCTGATGGAACCCGGGAAGAAATTGATGATACGAAGCTGTATCGCCTGGCAGCCGGTTTGTATTCTGCGCAGATGTTATCAGTAGTAGGGGATAAATCCTTTGGATTGTTATCCATTGTTCCGAAAAATAGTGAGGGGATTGCCATTACGGATTTCGAAGCAGAAATTATTAGAGACGGGGAAAATAACGAATTGAAGGAATGGGTGGCATTAGCCCAGTATCTGCAATCATTTGATCAGGTTAACGGAGTACCGCAGATTCCTTCTTATTACAATCAAACCCAGGGTCGCAAGATTGTAGATAATAATGCTGCTATCGGGGCTATTTTGGCTAAACCCAATCAAATTTCCCTCATTATATATGGCATAATTAGCTTGTTTGTTTTACTGGTTATTCTGTCCATAAGATTACTTTTGAAACGAAGAAAACGCATTAAACCGAAACATACCTATAGTTCAATGAATTAACAATATCTTTTATTAATCATCTTATTGCTGTGGGTATCCCACAGCCTTTTTTTTTATTTAATTAAACCTCTGGGATATACTGTCGAAAAATGTTTGACATCCTGTAGATTCCTGATTATGATTAAGATATACCCCTGTGGGGTATGTTAAATTATTGTTAAAAGGAGTGGTACATGGTGAAGGGCCCTGATAATTACAAAGGTTGGAATCCTTATCTGGGGGGAGCTCTGACCGGTCTGTTAATAATTGTATCCGTAATGGTTAGTGGGAATTATTTTGGCACCTCAACTTCCATTGTCCAACTGGTGGGAATGGTAGAGAAAATTATTGCTCCATCGAATTTTTTACAAAATGAATACTTCGCTATTGTAAAACCGGTTTTAAGCTGGCAAATGATGTTTGTGGCAGGCATTTTTACAGGCAGTTTGATTGCTGCATTATGGTTTGGTGAATTTAAATGGAGGTTTTTTCCGGACTTATGGAAGAGAAATCTGGGTACCTCCTATTTTAAAAGAGGTTCCCTGGCTTTTATCGGAGGTATTATTGGCATGATTGGTGCACGTATGGCGGGAGGATGTCCTTCAGGACAGATGAGTGCCTTAATCTTATTATCTGTCAGTGGACTGGCAGCTATGATTATGTTTTTCGTTGCAGGCATTATAACGGTAAAGCTTTTATATAAAGGAGGGGAAAAATAATGAACCTTTGGTTAGGTCTTGTCACAGGTATATTATTTGGTTTTGTTATGCAGCGGGCTCGTGTTATACGTTATGATAAGCAGATTGGAGCCTTACTGTTAAAGGATATGACTATTGTAAAGTTCATGTTTACTGCAATTTTAACCGGTATGGTAGGAATATATTTACTGGGCGATTTTAATTATTTAACGGTAACCGGACGACCCTTTGTAATTGGAGGGGCTGTCATTGGTGGAGGCTTATTCGGTTTAGGCTGGGCATTATTGGGTTACTGTCCGGGAACCTCATGGGGTGCTCTGGGAGAAGGTCGTATGGATGCTTTTGTTGGAATTTTGGGCTTACTAACTGGTGCGGCAATTTATGCGGAAATATATCCGGCTTTATCACCGGTTCTTAATTGGGGCAATTTTGGCAATATCACTATTCCTGAAGCTATAGGAGTTAATCATTGGTTTATTATTATTCCCTTTGTGGCTATCGGGATATTATTATTTATTTGGTTTGAGAAGAAAGGCTTATAAAAGGTTTTATAATTGTAGATAATATCCCCAATTTAATTAAAAATTGGCTATGAGGTCTCCTGATGCTGATTGTAATTTAGTTGCATTAGTAGTATATAATAGTGATAATCGTTATATGGACATACGGGACAAAAAGCCAAACAGATTATCATTGGCGTTAAATTGGGGGGGCATTATGCAAAGTAGAGTATAT
>JAAYBS010000037.1 GCA_012718855.1 Syntrophomonadaceae bacterium | reverse complement strand
TGTAAACATCTCACGGGGAGGTCCGGGACTGGGGGGTATTCAACCTGCTCAATCAGACTATTTTCAAGCTACCCGGGGTGGCGGACACGGCGATTATCATATTCTAGTGCTGGCACCGGCCAGTGTACAGGAAATGATGGACTTTGCCATGTTAAGTTTTGAACTGGCTGACCAGTATCGCATACCGGCTATGATTATGGCGGAAGGTACTTTGGGACAGATGATGGAACCTATTATTCCCAGGGAAAAGGTGACTTATTTCGTAGATAAACCTTGGGCTACTAATGGTTGTAAAGGCAGAAAACCTAATATTGTTAATACCTTGCATTTATCCCCGGACTTCCTGGAATATCGTAATCGCCACCTACAGGCTAAATATGAGCAGATTAAAGCCAACGAACCCCGGGCAGAAACTTTTATGCTGGATGATGCCGAACTTGTCATTGTGGCTTTTGGATTAATGTCGCGCATTGTTAAACGCTCAGTATTGGAAGCTCGTCGTAAAGGAATAAAAGTTGGCATGATTAGACCAATTACTCTATGGCCGTTCCCTGATGAGATCTTTAAACAGGCAGCAGAAACTGCCAAACTATTCCTTTCAGTTGAAATTAGTATGGGTCAAATGGTTGAAGATATTAGATTGGCGGTTAACGGTAAAGTTCCGGTTGATTTTTATGGACGAATCGGATTTATTCCCAATCCTCAGGAAATAACCCGACAAATTGTCAGTATTGCACAAAGGGAGGGCTTTATATGAAAGTAGTTGCTACCCGACCGGAAAGCCTGACTGAGGAAAAATTTCATTATTGTCCCGGTTGTACTCATGGGATAATTCATCGTCTCATAGCTGAATGTCTGGATGAAATGAACTTACGGGAACAGACTATTGGTATATGTCCGGTAGGTTGTTCAGTATTAGCCTATGATTATTTTAACTTTGATACTCTGGAAGCTGCCCACGGCAGAGCTCCGGCTATAGCTACCGGAGTTAAAAGAATGCTGCCTGACCGATGCGTATTTACTTATCAGGGTGATGGTGATTTGGCTTCCATAGGTATGGGAGAAATTGTACATGCCTCGTTACGAGGAGAAAACATAACGGTTATATTTGTTAATAATACTATCTACGGAATGACAGGTGGACAAATGGCACCCACCACATTGATCGGACAGGTTACTACTACATCACCTTATGGTCGTAAAGTTGAACAAGCCGGATATCCGGCTAAAATGGCAGAACTACTGTCTCAAAATGAAGGCTCAGCCTATATTTGCCGAATGGCAGTAAACAACCCGGCCAATGTAAATAGAACTAAAAAAGCCATTAAAAAAGCGATTCAGACTCAATTGGAGGGCAAAGGATTCTCCATGGTGGAAATACTCTCAACCTGCCCGACTAATTGGGGACTAAGTTCGATAGAAGCACTTAAATGGTTGGAACACAATATGATTCCCTATTATCCCCTGGGGGAATTTAAAGTTAAGGATTAAGGAGGACAGTTAGCATGGAAATGGAAAAGCAAGTATTATTTGCAGGATTTGGAGGACAAGGTGTACTATCCATGGGCCAGTTTCTTACCCATGCTGCATTAAGTACCGGAAAACATGTATCCTGGGTACCCTCATACGGAGCTGAAATGCGCGGAGGCACGGCAAACTGTCTGGTTACAATTGCTGAGGAAGAAATTAGTTCACCCCTGACAGAAAATCCGATGATGGCAGTAATTTTAAATCAGCCTTCGTTGGATAAATATGAAGACAAGATTCAACCTAATGGTACTCTGGTTATCAATACATCTCTGGTTGAGCGCAAGCCCAAAAGAGAAGATCTGCAGATACTTGAAATGCCGGTCAATCACCTGGCAGAAGAACTGGGTAATGCCCGTGGTGCCAACATGATTCTTCTGGGAGCCTATCTGCAGAAAACTGCTGTGGTTGAGGTGGAAAAAGCCCTGGAACACTTTGACTTAATATTCAAAGGCAAATCTGAAACCGTCATAGCTAAAAACCGTGAAGCCTTTATGGTCGGAGTAGAATTTGCCAAAAACAATTGGTAAGGGGAAACAAAAAGAAGCTCTTCATGCTTCCAAAGCAGGAGGAGCTTCTTTTTTGTTTCCCCAGGAAAGATATAACCTTCTGAATTTTTCTAATCAGTAAGCAAAGATTTGTTCCGGGCAGTCTACCAACGTTGAGTCTCCTTCTTTAACCAGGTCGGCAATATTACAAACATTGGGCAGGATTTGGTTGATGAAGAAACGTGCTGACATAACTTTACCCAAATAAAAGTAGTAATCATAATGACTTTCATCTATATCCCGCAGGTGTTGCTGTGCAAGGATTGCCTGCTCGAGAAGGGCATGAGAACCCAGCAATTGAGCAGTAGCAGTAAGAATACGACGGGCATAGGTTGCCACCAGACCAACTTTTCCCTGAGCAAAATAGTTTGCAGTCGTTTCCTGAAGCATCCGATACGCCTGCAGGGCATTATTCAGTTTATCAAATTCGGTATGTAATTCGGGGAACAATGGCCTATGTGCAGTGATAAAATTATCAATATCCTGCAGAAGCCCGGAGAATGCCTGTCCTTTTTGCAGTGGCCATTTACGGGCGATCAAATCCATCGATTGAATATAATTGGTGCCCTCATAAAGCGAATTTATCTTAGTGTCCCGGACGGCCCTTGCCGCGGGGTAATCTTCGGTAAAACCGTAACCACCGTAAATCTGTATAGATTCGCAAATCAGACCCCAGGCTTCGCCACTGGGATAGGCTTTACAAATCGGGATTAGACACTCGGCCCGATTAAATGCCCATTGCCTTTTTTGCGGGTCTGGATCATTATCACTGATATCAAGGTAATAATAAGCCTTTATGGTTAGGGCACGAATCACTTCAGTGGTAGCTTTGTTCAGCATAAGCATGCGTTTTACATCCACATGATTAATAATGGGGATACGGTTGGAGCGGGGGTCAGTTAATGGACGACCCTGTATCCGTTCCCGGCTGTAATCGGCAGCATTCCAGTATTCATTGGCAGATACTCCGGCCGAGGTAATACCACATTCCAAGCGTTTGCCATTCATCATCTGGAACATTTGTACCAGACCTTCGGCATTTCCTTTTTCATTTTGGGGGCTACCGATGAGATATCCGCGACATTGGTTGTTATCGCCGTAAGAAAGTGAAACCGTGGGGCATCCGCGAATACCAAATTTATTTTCAATGCCGCTGGTTTCAACATCATTAGGTTCAGTAGTACCGTCATCATTAATCCAAAAACGGGGGACAATAAAGAGCGACAGTCCTTTGGTTCCCGGTTTGGCCCCTTCTATTCTCGCCAGGGTTAAATATATAAAGTTTTCAGCATGGTCCCCGTCACCGGCACTGATAAAAATCTTGTTGCCTTTAATCTT
>JAAYBS010000036.1 GCA_012718855.1 Syntrophomonadaceae bacterium | reverse complement strand
TTGATGAAATAGCCGGACTTATAGGAGAAAAACTTAAAGCTGGCAATGGATTTATCCTTTATAAATACAAGGGACAAACTTATTACCTGGCGTATGCTGCTATGGCTCAGGCTGACTGGTTGGTAGTTATAACCATACCCCGCAGCGAAGTGTTATTACCGTTAAAATCTTTACGGATAGCAATGCTTCTGGCATTTGTAATGGCCTTGCTGCTGGCATATTTTCTCGCAGTATTTATTCAAAGTCGAATTGGTAATCCGATCAGGCAAATTTCTGCCATGTATTCACGTATGGCAGGCTCTGATTTCAGTGCAGCTATTGATGAGAACTGGCGCAGTCGAAATGACGAGGTCGGGGAATTGGCCAGGGGGTTTGAACAGATTAACCGCAGTATGAGCCACAGTATAAGTGAGTTGGAAGCCAGTGAAAAAAAATACCGTATAATTGCTGAAAACATGGTGGATTTTGTGGCACAGATGGATTTGGAAGGTAATTTGGTATATATCAGCCCTTCACATGATAAAATTATTAATTGGGATTCACAAAAGATTTTAGGCACATCATACTTATCATACGTTCATCCCGAGGATATAGAGCTTATACAAACGGCATACCGGAATACGGTTGACAGTATGACTCCTGCTCGAGTTTTATATAGATTTTGCCAACCGGATGGAAGGTATCGTTGGGTTGAAACAGTGGCCAATCCTTTGACTGATGATTACGGTAAGGTGACAGGGATAATTACCAGTACTCGTGATGTTCACAGACGTAAACTGGCCGAAGAAAAAATGCAATACATGAGTGAACATGATACGCTGACCGGATTAAAAAACCGACAATATTTTAAAATGGTTATGTCCAATATTGATGCCGATAATTATTCACCCTCGGCTATTTTGGTTTGTGATCTGGACGGATTAAAACTAATTAATGATACCCTGGGTCTTGAGGCGGGAGATAAACTATTACTGGCTGCTGCTGGAATCCTGAAAGAATCTTCTCCTCCTGAAGCCGTTGTGGCCAGAATTGGCGGGGATGAATTTGGCATATTGATACCCGGTCATTCGCTTATAACTGCGGTAATGGTTTATGAAAGTATAAATGAGGCAGTTAAGCGCTATAATCAATCAAATGAAAATATTCTCAGTATATCAATAGGTTATGCAGTAAAGGAAGATGCAGCAACTTCCATGGATGAGGTATTTATACAGGCTGATGAGAAAATGTACCGTCAGAAATTATTACATAGTCAAAGTGCCCGCAGTGCTATTGTGGACATAATGATGAAAGCCTTGGAAGCCCGTGATTTTGTGACTGAGGGACACACAGATCGTCTTCAGGTAATTGCTGCTCGAATAGCTGAAAAATTAGGATTATCTGAAAGTACTATTAATGATTTGGCCTTATTTGCACGATTCCATGATATAGGTAAAGTGGGTATATCTGATACGATTTTATTTAAAGAGGGTCGGTTAACTCCGGAAGAATATGAGGAAATGAAAAAACATAGTGAAATTGGTTATAAGATTGCCCAGGCATCTCCCGAGTTGATCCATATAGCTGAATGGATTTTAAAACATCATGAATGGTGGAATGGGAACGGATATCCACTGGGATTAAAAGGAGAGGATATTCCTCTGGAATGTCGTATTGTGGGGGTGGCAGACGCTTATGATGCTATGCATAGTGACCGCCCTTATCGAAAAGCCTTGTCAAATGAAGAGATTATAGCTGAGCTGAAAAGCGGAAGCGGAACCCAGTTTGATCCTGCAATTATAGAAGTGCTTCTGCAAATTCTCGCCGAGGAAAACCAGATTTGAAGCAGCGGAAGCTTAATCCAAATTATAAATGGTATTATATTAAATTAAGAATGGCATGTTATTTTATAATTCTATCTCAGACTCTGATGTCAATCACCATATGCAACCTTGCTCATTAATTAATCAAAATAATTCCTCTTCGAGGATTTCTTATGCTCCACCTATAAGGTTACATAATTAATGTAGCTGCGAAAATCCGTTAAATCTGTGTTATCCGCGTCAAAACCACAGGAGGCTGAAAGCCTCCCCTTTATTCCCAGGTAGCAAGGTATCCCCCAGCGTTGTCTTAACCATAACCCCCTGTAAAGGTTGTGTTTGTAAGGTTTAGAGGGTTATTGTCAAGAACGCCCGGTCCGACTTTTAACTGGGTTAAATGGCCTGATTACTGCGGTGATGGATACTGTTATCATTAATATTGGAAATCAATGCTTCTCTTACTTCATAAACAGCAACCGTCAAATCTTCCAAACGGCTTTCAATTCTGGTTAATAGATAGGCGGCTACTGCTATAGGGAAACCGACATTGGCGATCAGACTTAATAAATCACTCATAATTATTACCTCCCCTAACTTTGTAATAAGCCGGGGGCATTCTGCCCCCGGGTCTGCTTTACAGATTTAAATCAAATTCAGTTACATCACGGGTTACAATGCGGGCTCCAGATTTACCGGTGAATTCTCCGCCGGTACCGGAAAATATATTGCTGGCAATAATCTGATCCATTGCTGCTTCAATAGATGCTGCGGTCAGATCAGTTTTAGGTTCATATACGCTTATACGGCTGGTTTTGCCCATTTCAGTAGTAAATTGCAGTTCCAATGTACTGGTAGATGCCATGTCTCACTCCTCCTTTCTATCAAAATAATTGTAGGTTTAAAGATCTTCGATCATTACCAGGTCGCGGCGCTCAATGGATAAATTGGTGCGTTGCTGCAACCCGATAAGCTGTCCGGCTGCGAGATACAGGTTTTCATTGGTAGCATCAGGTTTTACATCTCGGTAAGTACGATTTCTGGTCAACTGTTGACCGGACGCTCCAATACCGTTATCCATAACCAGTACCAGTTCGCTGCCTAATGGAGTAGTTGTGATAGCCATATGTTTCACCTCCTTTAAACTATCCTGATCGGTTGTTGCCGACCGTAAGCTGATTGTATCCGGAGGCAGGGGCCATTGTGAAAGGTGGGGATTTGCATTTCTCCAGGCTTAATGCGCAGGGTTTTATAATTCTATTGCTAAATAAAACAGGTAATTGTATATAGTGATTTGATATAGACAAAAAAACCTGATGCGGATAACATCAGGGTATTTAGAAGCAGGTTTTTAATCGGATGATTAACGACGTACAAATAAACCTTCGCTAATCTCCTGTATGGCGTTTATCTTAATTAAATACTTCACATGGTTACGCAGGCTCATTATCTCCCAGAATAATTCATATAAGTTTTGACGATTAGGAAAAACCATACGGTATTCAGCCAATTGATGCAAAGTAAGAGGTTGATGGAGGATTTCTAATATACGATCGTTTCGCTCATGCACCACCCGAATATATTGTCTGAGTTTTTCATATAAGTTTTCGTCCTGAATACGGCGGTGGGAGGGGACAATCAGACGTGGCGCCATTTCTTCAATACGCTGTACTGATTTTATCAAATCGCCCACGCTGGCGCTATTGCTGCTATACCATGGGCCGGTAGGCACCAGATCAATATCTCCGCTAAACAAAATACCTTCTTTTTCCAAATAGAAACCGAAATGGCCGGCAGTATGTCCGGGAAGATGCACGGCTGTAATTTGACGATTACCCAGATCCAGCTGATCCAGGTCATTAAATACTCCCTTTAGGTTAAAAACGCGAAACCCCGGTTTTACTGGTACATCATCCGGCAAAACCACCACCTGGCCATAGGCTTCTCTGGGAATACCGGGCATAAATGTTTCCCACAGGTCGTAACCATGGAAACGAATATATTCCCCTTCATCAAGATAAGTGATTTGTTCAATAGCACTGACATATAAATCCGCTTGAGGGAAAAAAGCATGACCATGTATATGATCAAAGTGGAAGTGTGAAATAAAAGCTTGTCTGACTTTATCCGGGTTAAGCGTAGAAAAAGCCAGCCCACCTGCACCCAAATCAATTAAAGTCGGGTAATCAGCCTCAATATACATACAATTACCGTATGGATAACGGGGGGGTACTTCAGGGGCAACTACCCAAACCTTGGGAGCCAGGGGAATCAACACTTCTTTTCACTCCTTATCCCGATAAATATCTATTAATTTTAACATAAATCAGGAGTAAGGGGTAAGGAGTAGGGGGCGAGGCGTGAGGCGTGAGGGGGGAGGTCTGCGTAATCCTCCTGTTGGGGAATTCACCCTGTGGGTACTACTGATACACTCTATCGAGTGTAATTAAGGTTACCGTGTCAATTTTAAAAATTAAAAAAAGTCCCCATAAGGGGACTGAAAACAGGAAAATATTTTGTTGAATTTTAACTAGTCCATCGGACCGCCTTCCCAATGCTGCCGTATTTTTCTCAGCGCATAACTTCCAAGGTATATGCCATTAGCAAAAGCAAGAGGGATAGCCATGGCAGCCCAGGGATCCAACCGTTGACGTAAATCTTGTTTTCCATCAGTTGTACGATATCTTGTCACAATAATTCCCTCCTTTAAAGATATTTTTAACAAGAAAGATGAGAATTATTGCAGGATATAATTCTCATCTTTTGTTGATTAAGGTAGGAATAACTTTGCCCAACAGCAGGTATACTAAACTGCCGCCAATTAATAGGGCTAATATTAAACTTATTAATTTTTCGACCAATTTACATCACCAAAAATAGTATTCCCCGATAACACTCAGAATTATTCTGGTTTCTTTTTACGCGGCATACAGATTATTTCTTCAACTTCAGTAGCGAAAAAATCTCTGGCATGAGCCGGCTTAATTACTATTGCTGCATCAGAGCCAACAGCGCTGCCTCCTATGGCAATTATTGGTTTTCCATAGGGGATTAGTCCGGAGTCCAGAGCCATAATAGATATTTCGACGGCTACTTTGATTCCCTGACCAAATATGCGCAAAGTTTGAGCCATAATTTCGGCTGGATATACTCCTCCGAATTGGGTACGGATTGCCCGGTCTACTCCAGCCAGAACATGAGTAGTAGTAAGGACTTTTATCCCCTGATTCAATAAATCTTTACGCATGGATTCGGACATCTCATTTTCGCCAGGTTTAGCAAAACCGGTATGGTGTGTAACACAAATTATATTAAACTCGGAAGTCGAACAGTTACTTAGTAATTTTAGGGCTGAATCACCGCTGCAGGATGCAATTACAATATCTTTGATACCCAGTTGTCTGGCCTTTTCAATAGCAAGCGTTAGAGTGTTATAGGTATTATGTTTGCCAGCTCTTTCCCACCACATGATAAATCTCCCCCTGTTTATTAATTATTTTACGCACTTAAACATATTTTAATGGAATAATATAATGGTAAACATGATTAAGGTGTAATGATATTGTTAAAGGCCATTATAGTATATATTTACCTAATTTAAAAATAACCAATATAAACATTATTTAAGAAAGCATTTTGTTGTTGATAAAAACTGGATAGTATATTACAGAGGGTTTTATTGCAGGATTAAAGGCAAAATGGTACATTCTTAACAAAAGCTTTGCAGGGGGATATATGAAAAAAAAGAAAGCGTATTTTCCCAGGCCGATTTTAAGAAGCCTGGTTAATGATATTCAAAAACTGGTGGGCGATCATGATGGACGATTATTTATTCTGGAAATATTTGAAGAAATACCTCATGATTTGCGACCATTATTGGTGGAAAACTTATCGTCTTTTTATGAGCCTGCCATGTCTGACTTCTTTTATTTATTAAAAGCTGAGTATGGCAAGGAGATGGATTCGGTTTGTAATCGGGCTCTGGGAAAATACAGCCTGTCAGGTATTCCTATAAATCCGGTACAGTTTTTTAAAGGTACTTTTTATAAAGCTTATGCTACCCCCAGTCGACATACCAGCCGCATTGCACTTGATGTAGCCTGGCATACTGAAAACCAGGGACTGCACGTTGAGTGTTTTTATTTAGCCTACAACAGTGATGGTTTATATAATTTTTTGTTAGTCGAAGATATGCCAGTCAAGCAATATGAACGTGATCGGGAGGACCTGGCTGAAATGATTCCGGTTAGTTATAATGAGGTTTGCTATTTGATTTCCCAGGCTTATGAATTAAATGTTCGTAATATGACCCGTCCCGCTTTGGGCAAGTTTCTTTATCAAAAGTATCTGGGTAACGAAAAAGCTTTGAATGCACGGGAGGAGTGGGAGCTATTTAATCGTTTATCTCCCCGTCTGGGTCCCCGTCAATTAGTTAATGCCTTTTTCAGGGTCTGGCGGGAAAAAGATTGGAGCTATATCAGTTATATAACTTCTGGTGAATTTCTTGCTCAGTTAATGCCATTGTTTTCTGTTTCAATGCAATTAATTGAGGGTCAGGTGGAAGAGGTTTATGCTTCAAGAACCGATGCCCGTGTTTATTCCCGAACGGTATCACTTCAAGAACGTGAATGTTATAAAGAGGAATTGGTATTTTATTTAACCCGTAAGAACGGTCATGGTTGGGAAATATCCCAAGGTGAAAGACTTTCGCGGGAAAATGTAAATGCCCTTTCAGAAGTAAATCCTTTAAATACGAAAGTGTTTTGCCGTGTATATGAGATTATTGATTTGGATGATTTATTTGAAACCCTGGAAAGAATCGATAATATGCGTCAGGTTGAGGAGTTGCCTTATGGAATACATATGCGGGTAACTTATGAAGAGGATGATTTTAATCAGGGAGTTACCATGTTAACCGGAGTTATCGCTGATCTGATAGTAAACGGAGAGGAATTAGTTATTGTAACCAGTGATTTCCCCACTTTAATGGACTTTCATCATTTGCTGATGTGTGATGCCGAAGAATCAGTCTCCTCCCGCGGCGAATATGAAGTTAATATGTTAACGGTGTATAGCTATTTGAGCGGTCAGTACCTTTATTTTGAGGATGTTATTGCTGCTGAAGAAGATGATCTTATGCCTGAGGATGGTATGCGATTTATTACCACCCGATATTTGATTAAGGAACGGGATCAGGTAATGGCAAGAATTAATCAGCTAAAAAATATGCAGGTTGATATCAGCGATAATTATCAGGTATTTTATCAATTTGAAAAGACTGGGAATCCCCAGAGTTTTATGGCTGAATATCTATTAGGGTCCAGTTGGGTTGAAGTTTCTGCTTTTGGAGAAAATGATATGTCTAAAGCCCGGAAAATTTTCGAGACCGGGCTATACAATTGTTTGGAATACGACGGTATGGAAATTCGGGAAGGTGGCCTTTTCAATATATTGACTCCTGAATTAAAAAAAGAGCAGCCTGAATTGGAGGCTTTGTTAAAAGAATTTTATTTAAACAAATGGTATTATTCACATCTAACCAGTTTAAGTGGAATGAGCCCCTCGGAAGCATCGCAAACTGAAGAAGGTACAAGGTTATTGTGGACCATGTTTAAACAAATCAAACAAAAAGAAAATGCTGTCGGCAATCGCAACCAGCAATTCAGGATTCATTTAAAGGAATATGTCAGAACCGTAGAGCAAAAAAAGCGGCGAAAATAGCAGAATAATATCTTGACATCATTGCAATCCATAAAATATACTTGATAGATAAACCAATAAAATGGTTATGAAGGGAAGCAACAGGAAAATCACTGGATTACAGAGAGCCGGTGCAGCTGGAAACCGGTATCCATATTTTATCTGGACATCCTCCCGGAGCTACGATCCGAACGGTAATTTACTGAGTAGGTGAGTCGGACGGAAAAGTCCGTTATCAAGCGAGCATAATTGCTATTAATGCTGCAAGAGGTCACAGCTTTTTAACTGTGACAAGCAGGGTGGTACCGCGGGAATTACCTCTCGTCCCTGAACGGACGAGGGGTTTTTTATATTTATTTTTATTATTAATTAATGCAGGAGGAAGACATGAAAAGCAGTGAGGTAAAAATAGGGTTGGAAAAAGCACCCCATCGGTCTCTTTTTAAGGCCCTGGGTTTAACCGACGAAGAAATCAGTCGTCCTTTGATTGGAATAGTAAATTCGCATAATGATATTGTTCCTGGACATATTAATCTGGATAAAATCGGAGAAGCAGTTAAAGCAGGAGTTCGTATAGCTGGTGGTACACCGGTAGAGTTTCAGACTATTGCTGTTTGTGATGGTATTGCCATGAATCATGTAGGGATGAAGTATTCTCTGGCCAGTCGGGAACTGATTGCTGATACAGTTGAGATTATGGCTACTGCTCATGCGTTTGATGCTCTGGTGTTTATTCCGAATTGTGATAAAGTAGTCCCAGGTATGCTGATGGCCGCTGCACGTATTAACCGCCCGTCAATATTTATCAGTGGAGGACCTATGCTGGCTGGCGTGGTAGCAGGTAAACCAGTTAGTCTTACCCAGGTTTTTGAAGGGGTAGGAGCTGCTTCAGCCGGAAGGATATCAATGGATGAATTGAATGTTTTGGAGGAAAATGCCTGTCCTACCTGCGGTTCGTGTTCGGGAATGTTTACTGCTAATTCCATGAATTGTCTTACTGAAGCCTTGGGTATGGCTTTGCCGGGTAATGGAACTATTCCGGCAGTTTATTCCGAGCGGATTCGTCTGGCCAAACAGGCCGGCATGCAAATAATGGAACTATTAAAACAGGATATTAAACCCTTGGATATTATGACTTCACAGGCTTTTGATAATGCTATTCGCCTGGATATGGCTATTGGTTGTTCTACTAATTCGGTATTACATTTACTGGCTATTGCTAATGATGCGGGTATAAAGGTAGATTTAAATCGCTTTAATGATTTTAGTGCTTCTACGCCGCATCTGTGTAAAATCAGCCCCGCCGGGGGACACCACATTGAAGACCTTTATCGTGCTGGAGGAATACAGGCTTTATATAATGAATTAAATAAGGCCGGACTTATTAATCGTGAATGTATAACTGTTACCGGAAAAACCGTAGGTGAAAATTCAGCTAATACTCCGGTCAAAGATCATGATGTTATTAGACCTTTGGATAATCCACACAGCATGAGCGGAGGTCTGGCTATATTATTTGGTAATCTGGCTCTCGAGGGAGCAGTGGTTAAAAAAGGTGCTGTTGCTGAAGAAATGATGCAGCACCAGGGACCAGCGCGGGTATTTAATTCTGAAGAAGAGGCTGTTTCAGCTATTCTTAATGACCAGATACTAGCTGGAGATGTTATCGTCATACGCTATGAAGGACCCCGGGGAGGCCCGGGGATGAGGGAAATGCTTACCCCTACTTCGGCTATTGCCGGCCGCGGTTTAGATAAAGAGGTAGCTCTTATTACTGATGGAAGATTTTCCGGAGCTACCCGGGGAGCATCCATAGGTCATGTATCTCCGGAAGCAGCAGCAGGGGGGCTTATTGGTCTCGTTGAAGAGGGGGATATTATAAGTATTGACATACCAGGTTTAAGTCTGGAACTTCTGGTGGATGATGCAATTATTGAAGAACGCAAAAGAATATGGAAAGCGCCCGAACCTCGAATTACCACCGGATATATGAAACGTTATGCCCAGATGGTGCAGTCAGCCAGCAGCGGAGCAGTATTCCGTTAATATAAATTAGCTGGTTATGCGGCGGGCAGACAGCCCGCCATTATTGTATATACCAGTATAACAGTAGTCCAGGGGGACTTATTAATATAAAAATTTGGGGGTGAAGATATGAAAATGAGAGGGGCAGAAATTCTGCTGGATTGTCTGAAAAAAGAGGGCGTAGATACTATATTTGGTTATCCAGGTGGTTCAGTACTTCCCATCTATGATGCCTTATTCAATTCCGATATTCGTCATATTTTAACCAGACACGAGCAGGGGGCAGTACATGCAGCCGATGCTTATGCCCGAGTTACTGGTAAGGTAGGTGTATGTCTGGCTACCTCCGGACCAGGAGCAACTAATCTGGTAACGGGCATTGCCACCGCTTATATGGACTCAGTTCCTATGGTCTGTTTAACTGGACAGGTCAGCACTGCTTTAATTGGCCGTGATGCCTTTCAGGAAGCTGATATTACCGGTATCACCCTACCAATTACTAAACACAACTATATGGTAGAAAGTACTGAGGAATTGGCTCAGGTTATAAAGGAAGCATTCTATATAGCTCGAACCAATCGGCCAGGACCGGTGGTAGTCGATTTGCCTAAAGATATTATGGAAAAGGTTATTGAATATCAACCGATTCGAGATGAAATTAATATACGTGGATACAGAGTTATGCGTGGTTTTAATTCCGGTCAGGTACTGGCGGCTGCAGAATTAATTAATCAAGCTCAGCGTCCGGTGATTTATGCCGGTGGTGGGGTTATATCTTCCAACGCTTCTGCAGAACTGCTGCAATTGGCAGAGACCAGAAAAATTCCGGTTACTACTACATTGATGGGGCTGGGAGGTTTCCCTTCCACTCATTACCTGTCATTAGGAATGCTGGGTATGCATGGGACTCGCTATGCCAATTATGCTATAGGTGAGAGTGATGTACTTGTTGCTATCGGGGTAAGATTCGATGACCGTGTAACTGGGAAAATAGATACTTTTGCTCCGAATGCGCGCATTATCCACATTGATATTGATGCAGCCGAGATTGGCAAGAATGTAAATGTACATGTGCCAATAGTTGGTGATGTAAAAGAAATCCTCCAGGCCCTAAATCAAAAACTGAAACCACAGCCTGAATATGGGGAATGGCATCAGACAATTGACCGCTGGAAAGATGAATTTCCTATGCGTTATGGTTTTTCCATGGAAGGGCGGATTATGCCTCAGCATGTTATTGAGAAAATTTATGAACTTACCGGCGGAGAAGCGATAATAACTACGGAAGTTGGTCAACATCAGATGTGGACGGCCCAGTTCTGCAAATTTAAACACCCGCGTACTTTTGTTACCTCCGGGGGGTTGGGGACCATGGGATTTGGTTTTCCGGCAGCTATTGGAGCCAAAATTGCCAGACCGGATAGGCCGGTAGTTGATATTGCCGGCGATGGCAGTATTCAGATGAATATTCAGGAACTGGGGACGGCTGTACAGTATAAATTACCCCTTGTCATATGTATTTTAAATAATCAATTCCTGGGTATGGTCAGACAATGGCAGAGTTTATTCTATGAAGGGCGCTACTCATTTACAGATATCAGCCATCAGCCTGACTTTGTTAAAGTTGCTGAAGCCTATGGAGCAATAGGAATAAGAGTAACTGAAATGAAGGACGTAGAACCCGCTTTAAAGCGAGCGCTGGAATCTACTGATTGCCCGGTAGTAATTGATTTTTGGGTGGAACGGGAAGCAGATGTTTTCCCGATGGTACCGCCTGGGGGCTCACTTTCCAATATGTTGGGGGGTGACTGATTTATGAAACATACTTTATCAGTTACCGTTGAAAATCGTCCTGGAGTTTTGACACGGGTAGCTACATTATTTCGTCGGCGTGGCTACAACATTGAAAGTCTTACCGTAGGTGCTACTGAAAACCCCTCAATCTCACGTATGACTATTGTAGTTGAAGGGGATGACCGGATAATTGAGCAGGTCAGCAAACAGCTTTACAAACTGGTTGATGTTATCAAAATAGTCGACATGACTGAAGAGAGATTTGTAGAAAGAGAATTGGTTTTGATAAAAGTAAAGGCTGATAATAATGTGCGCGCTGAAATTGTACAAATTGTAGATATTTTCCGGGCCCGTATAGTAGATATTGGTCGCAACACGCTGATTATAGAGGCAACTGGTGACTCCAGAAAAATTGATGCCATTGAAGATTCACTTAAACCGTTTGGGATTATTGAATTGGTTAGAACGGGAAAAGTAGCCATGGTGCGTGGAGGAAAACCATAGCCCGGCAAGTACTGATTACCGTAAATATAAGCTTAAAAATTTTAAGGAGGAAATAAAAATGGCGAAAATGTATTATGACGCAGATGCTAACCTGGAACTTTTGAAAGGTAAAACTGTAGCAGTTATGGGATTTGGCTCTCAGGGCCATGCCCAGGCTCAGAACCTGCATGAAAGTGGAGTGAATGTAGTAGTAGGCTTGAGAAAACCCTTTGATGAAGCCAGTCAAAAGGAATGGGATGCAGTTATAGCTGCTGGAATTACTCCCATGACAGTTGCGGAAGCCGCCCAGGCAGCGGATGTAATTCAGATACTTTTGCCCGATGAAGTGCAGGCCCGCGTATATCGTGAAGAAATTCAACCCTATTTACAGGAAGGCAATGCCCTGGGATTTTCACATGGGTTTAACATTCATTTTGGACAGATCGTACCTCCGGCTAATATTGATGTATTTATGATTGCTCCCAAGAGCCCGGGTCATCTGGTACGCCGTATGTACCAAAAAGGTGCCGGTGTTCCAGGATTGGTAGCCATTCAACAGGATTTTAGCGGAAAAGCCAAGGATATGGCGCTGGCATATGCCTGTGGTATCGGCTGTACCCGTGCGGGAGTTATAGAAACCAGTTTTCAGGAAGAAACTGAAACTGATTTATTTGGTGAACAATGTGTACTTTGTGGTGGCGTAACCGAGCTGGTAAAAGCCGGTTTTGAAACCCTGGTAGATGCCGGATATCAACCGGAAATTGCTTATTTTGAATGTATGCATGAACTAAAACTTATTGTTGACCTGATGTATGAAGGCGGTATGAGTTATATGCGCTATTCCATCAGTGATACCGCTGAATATGGAGACTATGTAATGGGACCCAAAGTTATTGGCGAAGAAGCCCGTTATGCTATGTTCGAAGCTCTGAAAGATATTCAGGAAGGCCGTTTTGCCAAAGATTGGCTGATGGAAAATGCAGTAGGCCGTCCGCAGTTTAATGCTCTGCGCCGTCAGAACCGCGAACATTTAATTGAAGAAGTTGGGGCAGACTTGCGTTCCATGATGCCCTGGCTGAAGGAGACCAAATAACTGGCCTATAGATGGCTACTTAAACTGATTATTGGAGGTTATAGTGGTGGACAACCGAATTTATTTATTTGATACTACTCTGCGGGATGGAGAACAATCACCAGGTGTCAGTCTTAATGCTGATGAAAAACTGGAAATAGCTCAACAACTATCCCGACTAGGAGTAGATATAATAGAAGCCGGTTTTCCCATTGCCTCGCCAGGTGATTTTACCGCGGTGAAAAAAATAGCTGAACAAGTACGGGGTCCGGTTATTGCTGGTTTATGTCGGGCAGTTCGTACCGATATTGATAGAACCTGGGAAGCTCTGAAGGATGCCGAATCTCCGAGGATACATACTTTTTTGGCTACCTCTGATATTCATTTAAAGCATAAGTTGCAAAAAAACCGTGAGGAAGCATTGCAACAAGCTGTAGATGCTGTTAAACATGCTAAAAAGTACTGCAGTGATGTGGAGTTTTCAGCGGAGGATGCTTTTCGAAGCGATATGGAATTTCTTGTTCAAGTGGTAGAACAGGTTATTGATGCGGGGGCAACGGTAGTAAATCTTCCCGATACAGTCGGTTATGCCATACCTGAAGAATATGGTGATTTTATTAAAACCATTGTCACCCGCGTACCTAATATTGATCGTGCGATCATTGGAGTTCACTGCCATGATGATCTGGGTTTGGCGGTAGCCAATTCCCTGGCTGGTATAGCTAACGGAGCACGACAGGTGGAGTGTGCCGTCAATGGTATTGGGGAAAGGGCTGGAAATGCTGCCCTGGAAGAAATAATTATGGCTTTGTATACGCGTAACAGTTTTTTTAAGAAGCAAATTAAAGTAGATTATTCAGAAATATATCGTACCAGCAGATTGGTCAGCAGCTTGACCGGTATGCAGGTGCAGGCCAATAAAGCCATCGTGGGCAAGAATGCCTTTATTCATGAATCCGGTATTCATCAGGATGGAGTCTTAAAGGAACGCTCCACTTATGAAATAATGAGTCCGGAACTGATTGGGATTTATCGCAGCAATCTGGTGTTGGGTAAACATTCCGGCCGCCATGCTTTTAAAGAACAGCTGGCCCAGCTGGGTTATAATCTTTCTGATGATGAGCTGGCCAAAGCTTTTATAAGTTTTAAAGAAATTGCTGACAAGAAAAAGGAAATTACCAACGACGATTTGGAAGCACTGGTAAAAGATCAGGTAATGGGGATTCCGGAGCGGTTTACGCTGACTTATCTGCACATTTCCAGTGGAACCAGTATAGTACCTACTGCAACCGTTAAGCTGACAATTGATGATATGAGTTTTGAAGCCGCGGCTACCGGTGATGGTCCGGTGGATGCCGCCTGCCATGCAGTTGATAAAATTACTGATATTTATGGCAAAATGCATGAGTACAAATTACATGCTGTCAGCGGTGGTAAAGATGCTCTGGGAGAGGTAATTTCTCGAATTGAAATCAACGGCAAGCAATATAATGGCCGTGGTTTAAGTACTGATATTATAGAAGCCAGTGTAAAGTCGTATATTAATGCTATTAACAAATATTATTTTGAACAGAAAAATCATACTGACAATTAACAAGCTAACCAGGAGAGGAGTTAAACAAACATGGGAATGACTATAAGTCAAAAGATACTGGCTTATCATGCCGGAAAAGAACATGTTGATGCTGGTGAACTGGTCAATTGCCGGGTGGATGTAGTCCTGGGGAATGACATAACTTCACCGGTGGCTATAGAAGAATTTGCCAGACTGGGTACCGGGGAGGTTTTTGATCAGGAAAGAATCGTACTGGTGCCGGATCATTTTGCTCCCAATAAAGATATTAAATCGGCTGAACAAGCTAAAGTAGTACGCAGTTTTGCCCGCCAATATGGTATAACAAACTATTTTGAAGTCGGACAGATGGGAATAGAACACTGCCTGTTACCGGAACAGGGTCTGGCTTTGCCCGGAGATCTAATTATCGGAGCAGATTCACATACTTGTACCTATGGTGCCTTGGGTGCATTTGCAACCGGTGTTGGATCTACTGATATGGCAGCCGCCATGGCTACCGGAGAAGCCTGGTTTAAAATTCCCGAAAGTCTGAAATTTGTATACTATGGCAAACTGCCTCGCTGGGTAAGCGGCAAAGATTTGATTTTGCATACTATTGGTGATATAGGGGTAGACGGAGCCCGTTATATGTCCATGGAGTTTACCGGAGAAGTTATTCAGAATTTATCCATGGATAATCGTTTAACGATGGCTAATATGGCGATTGAAGCCGGAGGCAAGAATGGGATTATTGAGCCGGATGATATTACGCTGTCTTATGTCAAAGAGCGGGCCCAAAGGCCTTACAATCTTTATAAATCAGACCCCGATGCAGTTTATGCAGAAATAAGAGAATATGATGTATCCAAAATGGAACCGGTAGTAGCATTTCCGCATCTTCCGGAAAATACCCGACCGGTAAGTGAAGCTGCCGGAGTAAGCATTGATCAGGTGATTATTGGTTCCTGTACCAACGGGCGTATTGAGGATTTGGAAATTGCTGCTTCTCTATTAAAAGGCAAAAAAGTACATCCGGAAATCAGAGTCATTATTTTCCCGGGTACACAGCAGATTTATCTGGAAGCTATGCGCAAGGGTTACATCGAAACCTTTATTGAGGCGGGTGCAGCCGTTAGCACTCCTACCTGTGGACCATGTCTGGGCGGGCATATGGGTATTTTAGCCAAGGGTGAAAGAGCTTTGGCAACTACCAATAGAAACTTTGTTGGCCGTATGGGACATCCCGAGAGTGAAGTCTATCTTTCCAGCCCGGCCGTGGCAGCAGCCAGTGCCATAACCGGAAAGATTACCCCGCCATGGGAAATTGCTTAACCCTGCGGGAATAAACTTTAGACTGGAATAGAGAGGAGAGCTTATTATGAAATTTACCGGACAGGTATATAAGTTTGGAGCGGATATTGATACTGATGCAATTATACCGGCTCGTTACTTAAATACAACTGACCCGGCAGAACTGGCCAAACATTGCATGGAAGATGCCGACCCCACTTTCCCTGCCAAGGTTAAGACCGGGGATATTATAGTCGCTGATAAGAATTTTGGTTGTGGCAGTTCCAGGGAACATGCTCCCATTGCTATAAAGGGTGCTGGTGTAGCCTGTGTTATTGCTACATCTTTTGCCCGTATCTTTTATCGGAACAGTATTAACATTGGTCTGCCTATTCTGGAATGTGACCAAGCATATAAGGCTATCAATGAAGGGGATCAGGTTGAAGTAGACTTGGAATCCGGCCAGATAACCAATTTAAGAACTGGGGATACCTATCAGGCAGTTCCGTTTCCGGGATTTATGCAGGATATTATGGCCCAGGGCGGCTTAATTAATTACGTCCGCCATAAAACCAGCCAGTGATATTTTATTATATTGATGAAAGGGTGTAAGAGATGTATCGTATAGCAGTTCTGCCCGGTGACGGCATTGGAGTAGAAATTGTACCGGAAGCTATAAAAGCCCTGAAGGCAGTTGGAGAAAAATCCGGATTGGAATTTACTTTTACCGAAGCATTAATTGGAGGGGCTGCTTATGATGCAACCGGCCATCCTCTGCCCACAGAAACCCTTGATTTGTGTAGACAATCAGACGCAATTCTTCTGGGAGCTATTGGCGGGCCTAAATGGGATGAACTTCCGGTTCATCTGCGTCCTGAGGTAGGCAGTTTGTTGCCGCTTCGTAAGGAATTGGCCTTATTTGCCAACCTGCGGCCGGTTATGTTATTCCCTAATCTGCTGCATGCTTCTACTTTAAAACGTGAGGTTCTCGAAGGGGTAGATATCCTGGTGGTAAGAGAACTTACCGGCGGTTTGTATTTCGGTGAAAAGAGCCGGGAGAAGTTAGCTGATGGCGGTGAAAAAGCGACTGATATTTTATCCTATACCACCCATGAAATTGAGCGTATTGTTCGTCTGGCTTATGATGCAGCCCGTAAACGCAGAAAACAGCTGTGTTCGGTTGACAAAGCCAATGTAATTGAAACTTCGCGTCTCTGGAGGGAAACCGTTACGAAGATTGCGACTGATTATCCTGATGTTGAAACTACGCATATGTATGTTGATAACTGTTCCATGCAGTTAATACGTAATCCGCGTCAATTTGATGTAATTGTAACTGAAAATATGTTTGGAGATATACTGACTGACGAAGCTTCCATGTTATCAGGATCTATAGGTATGTTAGCCAGTGCTTCTATCGGCGGCGAGGTTGGATTATATGAACCTTCCCATGGCAGTGCACCTGATATTGCCGGACAAAATAAGGCAAATCCATTGGCAACTATTTTATCTGCTGCTCTGATGTTACGGTATTCTTTTGATCGGGAGCAGGAAGCTCAAATGATAGAAAAAGCAGTTCAGATGCTATTGGATGACGGATATCGTACTCCTGATTTAGTGGAAGCAGGAACTAAGGTTTTAGGTACGGTTGAAACCGGTGATATGGTAGCTGGCAATATTGCCCGGCTGTAAAGATAGATATATACAGCAAATGCTTAAGGGGGAGTAAATCATTGGGAATAAAAAATTCGATGTAATCGTTTATGATACCACTCTAAGGGATGGAGCCCAGGGGGAGGGAATCTCTTTTTCCCTGGATGACAAACTGAAAATTGCCCAGAAGCTTGATTTCCTGGGCATACCCTATATTGAGGGCGGATGGCCGGGGAGCAATCCGAAAGATATGGAATTTTTTAAAACTATTCAGACTATGGGATTACAGCATAGCCGGGTAGCAGCTTTTGGTTCAACCCGTAAACCGGGAACTAATGTCATACAGGATAGTAATCTTCAGGCCATATTGGAGTCTGGAGTTACGACTGCTACTATTGTAGGCAAAACCTGGGATTTTCATGTTATTAGAGCTCTGGAAACTACGCTGGAAGAAAATCTTAACATGGTTATGGAGACCATAGCCTATTTAAAGGATAAAGGTCTGGAAGTATTTTTTGATGCCGAACATTTTTTTGATGGTTATAAGCAGAATCCTGATTATGCCGTTCAGGTATTACAGGTTGCTGCTCAGGCAGGTGCTGATGCCCTGGTATTATGTGATACCAACGGTGGAACCATGTCCTGGGAACTGGGTGAAATAATTACGCCGCTGGTTGAAAAGTTTGCTGTACCTTTAGGTATTCATGTTCATAATGATGCCGGCTGTGCGGTAGGTAATTCGCTGGTAGCTATTAAAAGTGGTTGTAAACAGGTGCAGGGCACCATTAATGGCTATGGTGAAAGATGTGGAAATGCTGATTTATGCTCCATCATTCCTAATCTGGAGCTTAAAATGAAACGGCAAGTGTTACCCAGCGGCAATTTGAAGCATCTTAGCGAGGTATCGCATTATATAGCGGAAATATCCAATATGCCCCACCATAATAGCCAACCTTTTGTTGGTTATGGTGCCTTCGCTCACAAGGGTGGAATTCATGTCAGCGCCTTATTGAAAGATTCGCTTACTTATGAACATATTAATCCGGAAGAAGTAGGCAATCATAGAAGGGTATTAGTATCAGAATTATCAGGGCTGTCCAACTTGCTATATAAAGCCAGGGAATTAAAACTGGATGTAAACAGTTATGATGATCAGACCCGCAAGGTAATCAAACAAATCAAAGAAATGGAGAATCAGGGATTTCAATTTGAAGGTGCAGATGCTTCCCTGGAATTATTCCTGCGCAAAGCTTTTGGGCATTTTGAGGATTATTTCCAATTGAAAAATTTGAAGATTATTATGGAAAAGGACGAAACGCAAAACATAGTGGCAGAGGCAATGGTAAAGGTAAGCGTTGGCGATGAGATTTTCCATACCGCTGCTGAAGGTGACGGACCGGTTAATGCCCTGGATAATTCGTTACGTAAAGCTCTGCGGGAAGTATATCCGGAAATTGACGAAATGCATCTGGCTGACTATAAAGTTCGGGTATTAAATGAAAAAGCAGGTACAGCTGCAAAAGTAAGAGTTTTAATCGAATCGGCTGACCAAAGTGAAAAATGGAGTACGGTCGGTGTATCGGAGAATATTATCGAAGCCTCCTGGCAGGCAATTGTTGACAGTATTAACTATATGCTGATGAAACGAAATATAATTTCATAGCGGAAGATGTTGGTGAGCTGGTTGGTCTGCATAAATATTTCGTCACCAGTCTCCGCATGGGCATCACTAACTGCTTGTCTTGCAGCTTTAGGGGGACGTTCCGATTCCGCATCCGTGCGGTGCGTCACTCTCGCCCCGTCCATGGGGCTCGCCCCCTTTCGCTGCTTCGCCTTCGCAGGGTGATGCAACCATGCTGCGCCAACGGCTCCGTAATATTAATGCCTCCCATAAAATTTGTATAACATTCCCCAAAACGTAGCGGAAGATGTTGGTGAGCTGGTTGGTCTGCATAAATATTTCGTCGCCAGTCTCCGCATGACCACCAAATTTCAACTTAAAATCAACTTTAAATCCACCTTTGGCCGGTAATTTGAATGGCAGGAGGTGGATTTTGTGTTTGTTAAAATTGATACCATTCGTGATGAAGTTATTGGTCTAAGACCAATGTACTGTGAACATGGAGATATCACCGAACTATATACGGTTAGCGGTGAAGTCAGGCTGGATCGACGCAGTATAAGGTCAGTAAGGAAAGCTTTTTTGCGTAGTTATGCTATTGATACGGCTGCCCAGGCGGAAATGGTAAAAACCTGGATAGGAAGGGCCGGCGCAGTGCCATTTTATATTGATAACCGCAGAATGTTTGTAGCTTTGAAAATGCGAAAAGCTATAAGTTCCAACGATGTAACTTATGGTTACCTGGATATAAACTTTATTGAAAACGTAATTAGTGAATCTGAAACTTTGACGGTTAAATTAATAGATGGTACTTGCCTGCCTTTATATTGTACTTATAATACTGCGGTACAAACTATTTACCAGGGCAGACAACTGCTTGCCAGCCTGGAGAATAATATCAGTAACGATGAAGAAATAATTATTCAGGCGGTACAAATTTTAGTTTCCCGTTTAAAGGAATTAGAAAAATTGCTGTCGAAATTTAACTTACTCAATAAGGAATAAAGTCTTAGGACCCTCGGAAATGTCAGAAAAGCTCAATTTTTGTGTGTTGACAGATTATTTGGTGCTATTTAAACTGAAAAAGTTGGTCTTGGAAAAATTATGGAATATTCTTTTGGGAAGGAACAATTGAAATGATTTCTTGGCATCAGGGTAATAATTGTTATCGTGCTATTCTGGCGCAGCTGAATTACCTGGACAGCGTATATGAGAATAAAGTGGAGCTAAAAGATTTATATGCTGAATTATGTGAACTGGCTTTTTATATAATGGAGCAGGACCCCCAAAGAGTATCACGGGGAGTAGATCAGTTAATAGCATCTTTAGAAGATTTTAAATCGATATGTGCCAGTGATTTAAACCCTGAAATCAGTACACTTTTTACGGAATTGCAAACTCATTTGACCTATTTGAAAATCGAATACGGAGCCTAATTCCACAAAAGGGTAAAAATGGTTGCCATTATAGAACATATGTTCTATAATTAACTCACCCCATTATAGCGGAGGTGAGATAAATGTGGGTCAGGCAAATTCACCGGGTTAAAGTAGAAGGCGGACTGATGGATGGAACCGATGTAAAGTTTTCCAGCGGTTTTAACTGCATTATTGGTGCACGTGGTACGGGTAAAAGTACCTTAATGAAACTAATCTGTTTTGCCTTGGGAAATTTACCGGCAGAAGAAAAGGCTACCCGGCAATTCCTGAAAGAAATTGATCAGGTGTTGGGGAATGGCCGTGTAAGTGTATGGTTCGTCAACCAACTTGACAATCAACGTATTTTACAGAGAACTCCGGGAAGATATCCCCGGCTATTTGATCTGGAAGGGAAAATACTGCAGGAAGGTTGCGAGCTGCAATTTAATTTTGAAGCTTATCACCAGGGAGAATTGGAAAACCTCCTTGATAACGGCCCTTCAGCATTGCTAGATATGCTGGATAAGACAGTAGCCGATCCGGATTCTTTACTATTACAAGCACGTGATAATTTGAATCGCCGAAAACAAATTCAAAAAGCTTATGAAGCCAAAGCGGAACAGTTGAATTTTTGGCAGGAGAAAATGGAACAGCAAAGCCTGTTGCAAAAAGAACTGGACTGTCTGGATCTGCAAGAACCGGAACGCCGATTGGCAGCCATTGAAAAGGAAAAAGGCCTGCTGGATTTCTGGGAAAAGTTTTTGGTTAGCCGTCTACGTTCTCTAAAAAGTTTGTTGGATGGTGATTATCCCACCTGTCGGTTGCATAATGGGGAATTCATTAATCCGGATTTGATTCAGCAACTGGAAGAAACGATTAATAATTGTTTGGAAGTTCGTCACGGGCAATTACAGGAAGTAATCAAAGTATTGGAAAACGGATTGGATTCAATAACCTGTCTGCGGGCGTTGTTGGATGAACGGCACCAGATTTGCGAAGAGGAAATCAGGCATACTTTACAGCAACAGGGCTTTAATAAAGCCGAAGAAGCACGTCGTCAACGTGTTTTTTTATTGGGGCAACTGGGGGAGTTGATTGGTTGTGAGGAAGAATGCAACCGATTCCGTAGACAACTCGACAAACTCGACCAACAAAAACGACAACTATTACATGAAAGTGAACAATTATGGAACCAGATTGTCAGCCGGCGTCAACAATCAATTGACCATATAAATTATGAATTGGACGGTAATCCTTATCTTAAATATCGACCTGCCTCGGGACGGGAAGAATACCGAAATTTTTTATTTGGTTTATTACAGGGCAAGTTTAGTCGCAAACTGATTGATGGAATTGTACGCTGCTTTTCCCCGCAGCAATTGATTGACATAGTAGCCAGAGCAGACGAGGATTTGCTGACCCAACAAACCGGCGTCACCTCACAGGAAGCCCGGCAGTTATTATGGTTATTAGGTACTCAACCTCATTTTGGCGCAGTAACTGAATGTGAACTGCAAGACCAGGTCCATCTATATTACCAACCTGACCATGAATCAATACCCATAAGCAGCTTTAATCTTTCACGGGGAATGCAATGTTCCCTGCTTTTACCTATTATCCTGCTGGGCAGACAGCAAATGTTACTGGGAGACCAGTTTGAAGACAATCTTGATAATGCCTTTATTTATGAATTGATTATCCCCCGAATTCAAAATATAAAATTACATCGCCAGCTTATTCTGGTTACGCACAACCCCAATATTGTCGTGGCTGGGGGTGCCGATAGGATTATAGTTACGCAATCTACTGGAAACCAGGCGGGGATAAAAATGCAGGGAAAATTGAATGATGAGTATATTAAGGGAGAAATTATTGCCCTGTTGGAGGGAGGAAGGGAAGCCTTTCACCAACGCATTGAGTATTTGGGGGTAGGGTAAGAATGGCTGATTATCATTATCGTCCCTCAGCGGCTGAGATTCTACAGGTTACTTTATCGGGTACAAACCGTAAAAATGAATATAATGAGAAAAGAATAAAGTACTGGTTACAACAAGTTATTGATGACCCCATAGAGAGCTGGTTATTAAAACAACAGCTAAAACGAAGTGATATCAAAGAACAGCAATTACCGGCAGATATGTACAAACGGTTTATTAACTGGAGGGGAACAGAATCGGGAAGAAGAATAGAAGAACCTGGCATCGATTATTCCTGTTCACTGCCACTGATAGATTTGCCAAAGGCCTGTGTAATGAAAGGCGGCGGGCAGCAGGTAAATTTAACTGCGGTAGAGACCAGACTGTTATCCTGTCTGGCCATCAGTATTGGTAAAGTGGTCGGTTTGGAACAGTTATCCCGGGTAATTAATGAAGATTATACCGGGGCAGTATGGACTGATCCCAAGTATCATATTCGAAATCTACGTAACAAATTGGGTGATAATTTTAAACCCGCCCGGATTATTTGTTCAAGACGGGGACTGGGATATATGTTGAATGACAATATGCGGGGCAGAATAAATTTACGCACTGACAAATAATGGTATATGATTATAACCGATAGAAAAGTGCTGACCTGTGTATAATATAGTGGTATATTAATCTAAACGGGCTTTATGCACTTTTAGGAGGTATTATTAATGAAGGCAATGATCATGGCAGCAGGTGTAGGGTCACGTTTGATGCCATTGACGATGGATATTCCTAAACCGATGATTCCGATGGCTAACCGCCCATTAATGGAAATTATAGTTGAACTGCTTTCAGACCACGGATTCAATAACTTAATTTCCAATCTGCATTATCAGGCTGATTATATTAGCAGTTACTTTGGCGAGGGCAGTTCACATGGTGTTTCAATGCTTTATTCGCAGGAAGAAGAGCTTATGGGAACGGCCGGAGGAGTAAAAAACTGTGAATGGTTTCTGGATGAGACTTTTGTTATTATGAGTGGTGATGCCCTTACTGACGTTGATTTGGGAAGACTTTTGCAGGAACATCGGCGTAAAGGCGCCCTGGCAACCATTGCAGTCAAAGAAGTAGATGAGGTTCAACATTTTGGAGTAGTAGTCAGTGACGAACAGGGGAGAATATTAAGGTTTCAGGAGAAACCCAGACCGGAAGAAGCCTTGAGTAATTTGGCTAATACCGGTATTTATATTTTTGAACCGGAAATATTTAAATACATACCATCAAGACAGTTTTACGATTTTGGCAAACAGGTATTCCCGCACCTGGTTAAAAATGGTGCACCGTTCTATGCAGTACCTATTTCTGATTATTGGTGCGATGTAGGTAATCTGGATACTTATCGACAGTCACATGCAGATATTTTAGAACATAAGGTTCGGGTAGGATTAAAGAGTACCAAAAGAGAACTGGATACGGCAACGGTACTTCAGGGTCTAAATACTCAAATTAATTCCAAAGCTCAATTCAGGGGAAATGTAGTCATAGGAGCCAATACATGTATTGAAGCCGGGGCAATTCTTGATAATTGTGTAATTTGGGATAATACATACATTGGCAAAGGGGCTCATATAACCGATGCAGTCATCGGATCTGACTGTCACATTGGTCAGAATGTAAATATAATGTCCGGAACCGTAGTAGCCAGCCATTGCAATATAGGAGATACCATACAAATAGGCCCCAATAGAAAAGTATTTAATACTACCGGTGGAGAACTGGAGTTGGAACAGGGATAATAGAAAAAAACGATAAACTATAAAACTATAAAAGGAGGGATTACCCCTCCTTTTTTGTTCTAACCGTCCGCAAAAAAAGTGTTCTTTTGCTGTGTTATACTGAGATCTAATTGGCTGAAGAGCCGACATTACGGACTTACAAAATAGATCCTTCGCTGCCTGCTGCTTCTCAGGATGACAATTATGGTACTTTTTCAGCGATCTGGAGTCATTCCCGTGTTCCTGTATAACGAAAGAATTATTATTTAGGGCCATGGTCCTCTAATGTCGTAATATTTGTTATTAGAATATTATAACTGGATATAGCAGGAAAAAGATTGAATCTTGTTGAATATAATATTCAATTAAATGAAATATTTAACATTGCATAGAATGGATGTCATTA
The DNA here is from genome assembly GCA_012718855.1 of Syntrophomonadaceae bacterium. GTDB lineage: Bacteria > Bacillota > Syntrophomonadia > Syntrophomonadales > Syntrophomonadaceae > JAAYBS01. Next base: position 1,534 of record JAAYBS010000036.1, on the reverse strand, counting down.
AGGAAAGGAATGATAAATCTTGGACAATCAATTATTGGTAGATAATATGAAAGCCAGTCATCGCCGGGTACTATTAGGTGCAGTAGTTATTGCAGCATTGGCATTTTCCGCGACAATTATTATGAATTTTGCCCATGTAGGTTCATCTGATTTGAATCTGGGAAAAATTTTTCAGGCTGCAGCTATAGTAACTATAGCATTATCAGCTGTATGGATTATCATCAGATTCTTTCCTGAAGCCGCGTTAACCAAATATATAGTTCTGGTTGGTGTTACTTTTGCAATGTTTATGTTCAACGTTACTATGACTGGTGCCCCGGAGACTTTTGGGAACTACTATGCCTGTATAGCACTGAGTATTCTTTATTTTGATATATCAGTCTCAATATTTGCCACTTTGCTGGTATTAGTTGCCCATACAATAATGGTCGCTATTGCACCGGTATTGATCCCCGAAGGTAGTCTGGCAACCACGTTGGGGGTCAGGTATTTATGTTTAATATTTACGGGTATAATTGCTACTCTGATAGCTTCGGTAGCACGGGGATTATTATTTATGTCCATAGAAAAAGAAGAAGAGGCGGCCAAAATGGCAGATAGCTTGCAAATGGCAGCTAAAGAAATTGGCGCTGGAGCTGAGGAAATTGCCCGATCATCACACCAGGTTTTCAATTTGGCTAATGATACCGGCCAGGCAGCAGCTCAGGTTAGTGATGGAGTAGATAGTCTGGCTGCAGCTGCCAGTGAGGGAGCAGTTCATGCAGCTAAAACCTCGGAAGTAGTTATAGAAATGGCCCAGGCATTAGGCACGGCCGGCAAAAATGCCGAAACTGTCACTTATCAATCCCGTGACTTTATGAAAATTGTTGACCAGGGCTATAAAACGATGGAAAAACAACTATCTTTTATGGAAGAGAGCAGCCAGGCTCAGGAAATGGTTAGTGGAGCAGTTAACGATCTGAATATGAAGTCCGGGCAAATAGTGACTATTGTTGAGATGATTACCGGAATTGCTGATCAGACTAATCTATTGGCCTTAAATGCCGCTATCGAGGCTGCCCGGGCGGGAGAGGCCGGGAAGGGATTTGCGGTGGTTGCTGATGAAGTTAGAAAGCTGGCCGAGGAATCAGCTGGTGCTGCCCTGAATATTTCCCGACTGATTACGGATATACAAAACGGTATGGCAACCACGGTTAAACAAATAGAACGGACTGGTGAAATAATAAAACAACAAGGGTCAGCTGTAAAGGAAAGCCAGGAAATGTTCATACAAATTGAAAATGGCGCACAGAATATAGATAATGCTATTCAGGAAGTATCAGCAGTGTTAGAAGAAATGCTGGCTGGCGTTGATGAGGTTGTTCGGGAAGTTGAAGGAATTTCCGGCGCTTCGCAGGAATCGGCCGCTGCTACCCAGCAAATAACTGCCCTGGTTGTTCAGCAGCGGGATTCAATTCAGGATATTGTAGCTGCTATAGGCAATCTGGATCAGGAAGCCGGCAAATTGAGTAACCTGGCTGCACAGCTGTAGATT
>JAAYBS010000035.1 GCA_012718855.1 Syntrophomonadaceae bacterium | reverse complement strand
TAAAATCAATCGAACGTTTGTTTTAATGCTGGGAAAATGATATAATCAGCTTAATAAATCGGGAGGTGTTATTATGAATAATTTAAAACCTCTTAATGAAAGACAACAAGCCATACTTGATTATATTAAACAACGAATCAAATCTGATGGATATCCCCCTTCAGTCAGAGAGATAGGTGCTGCGGTAGGACTAAAATCCAGTTCAACCGTACATTCTTATCTGGTTCAACTCGAGGAAATGGGCTATGTTCGTAAAGACCCTACCAAGCCCCGTACTCTGATTCCAATAAGTGATGACGACCAGGCTGAGCTTATCAGTGAATCTCTGCCCCTGCCTCTGGTTGGTAATGTTGCCGCCGGCACTCCCATCCTGGCTGAACAAAATATTGATACATATCTGTCGGTTCCCGTTGAAATGGTAGGCCCCGGTACTCATTTTATGCTTAAAGTCAAAGGGGACAGCATGATTGAAGCCGGTATCTTCGATGGGGATTATCTAATAATAAAACAGCAAGCCCAGGCTTCCAATGGAGAGATTGTAGTAGCCATGCTGGAAAACGAGGCTACCGTAAAGCGTTTTTATAAACGTGATAATTTTGTCGAACTGGTACCTGAGAATAGTGCTCTGGAACCGATACGAGCAGCTGAAGTACAGATTATAGGTAAGGTAGCCGGCTTGATGCGTAAAATGTAACCTATTATAAAGGGACCCTTTGCGGGTCCCTTTCATTTTGTTTAGAATTTTGCCAGGTATTCGTTAATTTCCCAGTCATAAACGCGGGAACTGTAATTCTCCCATTCCTTTATCTTGGCCATAACAAAACGTGAATACACATGCTCGCCGAGGGCCTCCTGGATCAGCTTATCCTTGTTCAGTTCATCTATGGCTTCATAAAGATTTTCTGGCAGCGATTCAATGCCATTCATTTTGCGCGTGGCTAAATCCATTTCATAAATGTTCTTCTCTATTGGTTCAGGCGGTTGCAAACCCTCCCTGATTCCTTGTAAACCAGCCTTTAGAATTACTGCCAGCCCCAGATAGGGATTACAGGTAGGGTCCGGACTGCGCATTTCAATCCGGGTACCTATTCCCCGCCGGGCCGGAATTCTAATCAAAGGACTGCGATTTCGATAAGACCAGGCTATATAAACCGGTGCTTCATAACCCGGTACCAATCTTTTATAAGAATTAACCGTTGGACTGGTTATGGCTGATATGGCCTTGGCATGTTTAAGCACTCCGGCAATAAAACTGCGGCAGACCGTGCTCAGTCCATCTTCAGCCGATTCATCATAAAAAACATTGGTCTCGCCTTTGAAAAGCGATACATGCAAATGCATCCCTGAACCAGCCACCCCATAAATTGGCTTGGGCATAAAAGTAGCATGCAGTCCGTGTTTTTGTGCTACAGTTCTTACTGCTATACGAAAAGTAACAATACTGTCAGCAGTAGTGAGTGCATCTTTATACTTGAAATCTATCTCATGCTGACCAGGTGCTACTTCATGATGAGATGCTTCAATCTCAAAACCCATCTTCTGAAGGGTCTCTACCATATCCCGACGAGCCTCCTCACCTTTATCCACCGGTGGTAAATCAAAATAACCGGCTTTATCATGAGTTAACAAAGTAGGTAAACCATTCTCGTCCAGATGGAACAAAAAGAATTCCGGTTCAGGACCAACATACATCTTGTATCCCATCTCTTCAGCTTCCTGTAAAGCTTTTTGCAGTACATATCGCGGGGAACCCTCAAAGGGTCCGCCGGAGGGGTTGTATATATCGCATATTAATCGGGCAGTTTTTGCATCAGAAGTTTGACTTGACCAGGGCAGAATTAAAAAACTGTTTGGATCAGGTTTCAGATACATATCAGACTCTTCAATGCGAACAAAACCCTCGATAGAAGAACCATCAAACATAAGCTCTCCATCCAGTGCTTTTTCCAATTGATCTACGGTTATAGAAATATTTTTTAATACCCCTAAAATATCAGTGAATTGCAGCCTGATAAACTGAACATTCGCCTCAGCAGCTTTTTTAAGTATAAATTCTTTATCCACCGGTATACCTCCAAAAATCAAACTTACTTGATTAAAACATACTTCTCGTCTACTGGCAATTAATATACATTCATTAAGAATGTTACCAGCATGTAAATGCCTATAGCTAAATTAAAAACTACCCCGGTAAAAAGCCCCAGTAATGAACCAAAGGCTGCCTTTATAGCCTTTTCGGTGTCCTTTACACTAATATATTCACCTATAAAAGCACCAGCAAATGGACCAATTAATAATCCTATCGGTGGTAATAGCAATAAACCGGCAAAGGTGCCTATTAAAGCTCCCCATAATCCCAAGCGTCCTGACCCAAAATACTTGGCTCCCATTACAGTGGAAAGGTAACTGAAAACTATTGATAATAAAGTGAGTATGCCAATAATTAAAAGATAATTTCCGCTAATAACATTAAAACCCTCCATCCAGCCATAAACCAATATAGCCAGGAAGACTAACGGTATACCTGGTATCATGGGTAGTATGGTACCGGCAATTCCCAGTATAATAACCAGAACAGTAATAATTAACACTACATCATTCATAACTGTTCTCCCTTCATCTGCCCAATAAATTTAATCGGGCAATCAATCTTTCAGCTGCATAACGAATATGTTCATAAGTCAGACCACCCTGAATATAAACCGCATACGGTTCTCTTAACGGCGCATCACAGGATAATTCAATTGATGAACCCTGAATAAAAGTACCGGCTGCCATTATTATTTTATCACTATAGCCAGGCATATCACCGTACTCTAAGAAAATATCACTATCTACAGGCGAGGAATTCTGTATAACCTGACAAAATTCCCTTACTTCTTCTTCATTATTCAGCAAGATGGCCTGTACAATATCGGAACGTTGATCAAATGGTCCCGGTAAAACTTTATAACCATATTGTGAAAATATGGTTGCTAATAAAGCTGCACCCTTTAAAGCCTGCGAGACCACATGGGGAGCTAAAAATATGCCCTGATATAAACGCCGGTTATCTCCGCCGCTGGCACCCAGATCTTTTCCTAACCCGGGGGCGGTAAGATAATAGGATATCTGTTTTACCAGTTCATGTTTACCGGCAATATATCCGCCTGATAAGGCTAATCCCCCGCCGGGGTTTTTAATCAGGGAGCCGGCAATGATATCAGCCCCGTGTTCAACAGGTTCGGTTTCAGCCGTAAATTCTCCATAACAATTATCAACCATAACTATGGTTTGGGCATTTTTATCTTTAACCGTTTTAATAATCTTTTCAATAGTATCTAGTGATACAGCAGGTCTTAAACTGTATCCGCGTGACCGTTGTATTAATACCATACGGGTATTTTCATTTATGGCTGACGCTATTTCCGGTAATTGCGGAAGTCCCTGTTTGTCCAAAGGTACCTCGCTATAAATAATACCTCTTTCAGTCAAGGTGCCGGGAAAACTTTCTTTAACACCAATAACCCGTCCAAGCGTATCATACGGAGTGCCAGTTACAGAAATCAAGTGGTCTCCCGGTCTCAGCAGACCAAATAAACAGGCTGAAATAGCATGGGTTCCTGATACTATTTGTGAGCGGACCATGGCATCTTCAGCCTTAAATATTTCGGTATATATCTCTTCCAAAGTATCCCGGCTGATATCTCCATAACCATATCCGCTGGAAGCATTAAAATGGGTGTCTCTTACTTTAAATTTTTGAAAAGCCTGTAATACTTTAACCTGATTAAAATAAGCTGTCTTTTCATATTCAGCAAATGTATTACTTAACAATTGTTCTGCTTGCTTAATAACATCCAGACCAGTCAATATTTCATCATCCTTTGTTAATAATTATCTTATCATCTGCTCAGGTAACGGCAGATCATTTTCATCAATAGTAATTAAATCCTTACGGCGCAGATTATCACGATCTACAATACGCAATGCCTGCAGACGTATGGATTTTTCAACCAGGTTTCTAACATAGCGCGCATTACCGCTATGCGGATGACGGGTGCGGCAGAATTCATTCAGGTAATTTTTCAGCTTCCATCTGGCCCGATTAGTTAATTCATAATCACGTTCCTGATACATCAGCAATGCTATTTGCAGCAAGTCATCAGCATCATAATCCGGAAAATCTATATGGATGGGAAAACGGGAACGAAGGCCCGGATTTGACTGCAAAAATCTGCCCATTTCCAATGAATAACCTGCTAATATAATAACAAAATTATTACGTTCGTCTTCCATCATTTTTACCATGGTTCCTATGGCTTCACGTCCAAAATCCTTTTCTCCGCCCTGACACAAAGTATAGGCTTCATCAATAAACAGTATTCCTCCCTGGGCTTTCTTTAAAACTTCCCGGGTTTTCTGTGCGGTATGGCCAATATATTCGCCTACTAAATCTGCCCGTTCTACTTCAACCAGATGACCACGACTAAGCACCCCAATTTCAGCAAACATCTTACCCAGAATTCTGGCCACTGTGGTTTTCCCGGTTCCGGGATTGCCTTTAAAAACCATATGCAAAACATTGGGGCAAGCTTTCAAATGAAGTGCGGTTCGTTTAGACTGAACCAATGAAAATGCCGTTATTTCTGCTAGAGTTCTTTTAATCTCTTTAAGACCAATTAAACATTCTAAATCCTTAAAACAGTCGGATTGAGGAAATGCACTGGTGATATTATCGATTGGGGCAACTGCAGATCCGGTACCGCTATCGGGAAACTTCATTGATATCTCCATCATTTCACCACTCCTTATACGTCTGAATTATTATATGATAAACAGACCAAAGTGGTGATACTGTCCATTAAAGAGAAAAACCCGGTTATCCGGGTTATTCATCTTCACTTCGTGTTTCCAGATTTAACATGCCGATAGGTTTTACCGGGGCTACCGTTGATATGGCGTGTTTATAAACTAATTGTTGTTTTTGTTCCAGTTCTACTATCACAGTAAAGTTATCAAACCCTTTAACAATTCCTTTTATCTGAAACCCGTTGACTAAAAATATTGTAACTGGCATCTTTTCCTTTCTGACTTGATTAAGAAACGAATCCTGCAAATTCATTTGTGGCTTACTCATTTAGGTATTTACCTCCCATTCTATTTAGCAACCAATCATTATATTGTTTCTACAGATGATTTAATTGTCCTTCAATATAGGAACAAATATTTTGTACCAGCTGTTCATCGCTGTAATCCATGATATTAAACCATTTAATTCTCTCATCCCGTTTAAACCAAGTGAACTGCCTTTTAGCATATCTTCTGGTCTCTTGTTTAATTTCTTCTATCATGTTTTCTCTGTTTATCACCCCGTCCAGATAATTTAATACCTGCTTATAACCTAATGCCTGCCGGGCAGTTGCTGATAATTCCCCCCAGTTTTTTTTCAGGGCTAAAACTTCTTCAATTAAACCCTGGTTTATCATATCATCAACCCTTAAATTTATACGCTGGTAAAGAACCTCTCTATCTAAGTATAGTCCTGCAACCGCTAATCTATAAGTATCTCTATCTCTGGTTTGCTGCTGTGAAAAAGGTTTACCGGTTAATTCATATACTTCTATAGCCCTTATGATTCTTTTTTCATCCTGGGGACTTATTTTCCCTGCATAATCAGGGTCAATCCTGGACAGGGCTTCATAGGCAAACTCTAACCCGGTATTATTGACAATATCTTGCCATTTTTCCCGTACTTCATTACGAGATTGCAAGGGGAAAAATTGGTAATTATCTGCTACTGCTTGATAATATAATCCCGTACCTCCAACCAATAAGGGAATAGTATTCTCTTTATTAAGTTGCTCAATAATACTTTTAACTTGTTTCTGATAATCTGCTACACTAAATTCTTCATCTGCATCAATAATATCAACCATATAATGAGGAATTAATTGACGTTCCTGAATGCTGGCTTTAGCAGTTCCAATATCCATGTCACGATAAACCTGCATCGAGTCACAGGAAACAATTTGGGCATTGATTTTTTTTGCTACCTCAATAGCTATTCTGGTCTTTCCTGCTGCGGTTGGTCCAACAATAGCCGCCAGTTTATGCATGTTATTACTCCAATACTATGGTATTTATCTGTTATTCAGTACAGTCAATAATTCCAAAATTAATTTTATTATTATTACTGCCAACTATTTTTTTAATACCTAATCGTTCAAACTCACCACTGGAAATCTGTTCTTTTATTAATACTCTCTTCCTGGCTACTCTACAAGCTTGTTGCAATGATTCCTCAGTAATCGGATCATGATTGGCCAGTACTCTTAACGGAGCCAGAGCCTGACTTTTGAGCAATGGTTTACGGAACATAGGGTCAAAATAGACAATATCATAAGATTTATCATCCAGAGTTGAAAGATAAGTATAATGGTCACAATTTACTACCTCAATTTGGTGTACTGCATTAATTAACCAGGGGGACTCATGTTGATATAATTTCATACCCCATTTAACTATGGCAGCCATAATTGGCGACGACTCTACTCCCGTCACCCTTCCGCCTTCAGAAAAATAGGCTGCGACTATTGAATCTGCACCTAAACCTAACGTGCAGTCCAAGAAAAGGTCTCCCGGTTTAATTCCACAGGCAACTATTAATGGATCGATTACTCCTGATTTACGATACAAAGAAATCCTGTTTTTGGCCATATTGGGATGAAAAAAGAATTTCTGTTCGCCAATAAATAAGACTGGTCCACCTTTATACCAAACTACTATTCCTTCCACCTGATATTCATCTTGCAGTAGCGGCAGGCTGCGATTTTGTCGCGGTATGTATTGTAAGCCGCTGTCCGCCAGGAAAGCATTAAAATCATCATCCATATAATCTGATAAAGAGGTGGTAGCAATTATTTTCATATTAAACATTCCTCACATATCACGCTCCGGTCCGTTTAAACATGCGCTCCAATTCCCCACTGGTCAGCCTGACCATAGTGGGACGGCCATGAGGACAATGCTTAAAATTATCCAGTTTGACCAGTTCAGTCATAATAGATCCGGCTTCGTCCATTGTTAAACGATCGCCAAATTTTATGGCTTTCCGGCATGCCATTCTGATTATCATTTCACGATATATATCGGGATAAGCGGAGTTTTTTAATATTTCTACCAGTTCCATTATTACCTCAAATTCATTTCCCAATGCTGGCAATGGTGCTGCCCTAAGCAAAATGTCATTATGTCCTATAGCCTCCAACTCAAACCCTTGCTCATGAAACCAGGATTGATTATGATTTATTATTTCCATTTGTTCTGTAGAAAACTGCAAAGTTAGCGGAATAACCAGAGCATGAATATGTTCCTGTCTGGATTGACTGTATTTATAACGTTCGAACAGAATACGTTCATGGGCGGCATGCTGATCAATAATCCACAGTTCTCTATCCATTTCAATCAGAATATAAGAATCCATGATTTGCCCTAACACCTTAATCTGATGAGCTGTATCTGTTGTTTCCATCAGTTCATTAATTTCTGTATTAACTGACCGTGGGAAAAGTTCCTCAGTTCGGGGTGGTATGCTGTAGGATGCTACTTGTTCTTGAGGTTTAAATGATCTGGTTAAAAAACTGTCGTCAGTTACAGACAAACTCAGGTCTGACTTATAAACCTGGCTAATCCAGTTGGTTTCCAGATTATTTAATCGCTTACGTAAAACTGATTCTACCAGAGTAAATACCTGTCTTTCATCAGCAAATCTAACTTCCGTCTTTTGCGGATGTACATTAACATCCACTAAATCGGTACGTACCTTAAGAGATAAAGCTACCACCGGGTATTCCCGGGATATTAAAAGTCCGCGATAAGCAGTATCAACTGCTTTATATAACATGGGGTTTTTTATAGGCCGATTATTAACAAAATAAAACTGGTTTTTTCGATTAAGACGTTTTATAGCCGGAGTTGATATTAACCCCTGTATACTATAATCTTCCCCCTCATAATCTACTTCAACCAGACCTTCAATATATTGCCGACCATAAAGTGACACCAGCACATCTTTTATGCTGCCGTTACCGGGAGTTTTGAAATAGGTTTTTCGTTCATTGCTATAAGTAAAGGAAATATCCGGCCTGGCTACAGCGTAGCGGCAAACCAGATCATGAATAGAATTGGCTTCGGTTACGATTGATTTAAGAAATTTTTTGCGGGCGGGTACATTATAAAACAGATCGCGAATTATAATGCGGGTGCCGACAGGCATTGCCTGCTCATGTATATCCAGAAACTTCCCTCCGTGAATAAGGGCATAAACCCCGGCATCCTCATCAGCATTATGGCTGAATATCTCCAAGCGTGATACCGAAGCTATACTGGGCAGGGCTTCTCCCCTAAATCCCATAGTAATAATATGAAATAGATCTTCTTCCTCTTTAAGCTTGCTGGTAGCATGTCGCTCAAAAGCCAGCTTTAATTCCTGGGCTTTAATACCATGCCCGTTATCCTCGACCTCAATAAAAGTAGTTCCACCCTGAGCAATACTGACAATTATTTGATTGGCACCGGCATCAATGGAATTATCCAGTAATTCCTTCACTACGGAAGCAGGTCGTTCAATTACTTCACCGGCAGCAATTTTGTTTATAAGCTGTTCATGCAAAAGATTAATTGGCATTAATAACTTTGCTCCTGATCAGTTTTGCTATCATAACATAAATATTTATCATCTATACGGTCTTGAAGATAAACTAAATCGTATTTTCCGTTTTTAATCATATCCTTATAAATCGTATTGCCTTTTTCATGACATTCCGGACAAAGGTTAATGGGAATTGAAATACAGAAAACATCGTACAGTCTGCCGTTACGATGCTGGGCAGAGGAATCTATAAGTCTTACACCGCTGCATACCGGGCAATTGCTTATTCTGACTTTTTGTTCTTCATCAATATAATCTGTATCATAAAATATTCGCTTATATTCATTGAACCAGGCTGGACCGGTACGCCGGTTCTCTTCAATTACATCCTGTCGATGTCTGAACACCGCCAATTGTTGCTTAACTATCTGCTCAATAGCATTCATATTTTTAGTCGACTCTATAAACATGCCCGGATCATAATCCGGTTCTTTCAGATTACTGTAATCAATACCTGCCATCGCCATAATAATGCCCATATTAATATAAGGCAGGGCCGTTTCTACTGAATAACCACCTTCCAACACCGCAATATCCGGGGCCAGTTTTTCATTTAAAATTGCATATCCACAGGCAGTAAAACGCATATCAGCCAGCGGATCAGTATAATGGTTGTCCTGCCCGGCAGAGTTTACAATCAGATCTGGTTTAAATTCCTTTAAAATTGGCAGCACCAGGTTATCAATAACATAATGAATCCCTTCATCTGTAGTCCGGGGCAGCAGTGGTATGTTTATGGTAGTTCCCCAGGCTAACGGCCCTCCCAATTCACTGGTAAAACCGCTGCCGGGATATAAGGTGCGACCGTCCTGGTGAAACGATATAAATAATACATCCGGGTCATTGTAGTAAATTTCCTGTGTACCGTCTCCATGATGTACATCGGTATCAATAATGGCTACCCGTTTAATATTATATTTTTTTCGCATATATTCAATCATGATGGCTTCATTGTTAATATTACAAAAGCCCCTATTCCCATGACTTACTGACATAGCATGATGTCCGGGGGGTCTAATTATGGCAAAAGCATTTTTTATTTCCCGGTTCATATATGCATCAGCTACTACCAGAGTTGAACCGGCAGCTACTAGATGAGCCTCGGTTATATGGCTATCCAAATCAGGGACCACAAAATGAACCCGGGCGATATCTGCCGGAGAGGCTAAACGCGGATGGTATTCTCTTATCTGGGGGAGATCCATAATCCCTTCCTCAAAAAGCTGATCACGGGTATATAATAATCGTTCTTCCCTCTCTGGATGGGTAGGAGTTATAGCCCAGTCAAAAGCAGGGAAAAACAAAACTCCAGTAGGTTTCATATTTTCACCCCCTTATACTTATGAATAAACCCTGGTCTGATTTGAACTGCTACATCAAATATTTTACCGCTTCTATGGTAAGATCTAATCAGGTTAAATTGTTCTTCCATTTGTATACTGTAATCCTGGGCATAATCCTGAAGACCTGCCTGTACAGCTTGTTCTGCTAAAATTTCAATTGCCAGCTTTCTGGCATCTTCCATTTGCATATTATTGAGGTTGCCAGGGCTTTCTACTTCTCCACCTGGTTGAGCTATACAGATGCCCTGTTGAGTATCAATATGAAGTTGAACTGACATGGTAGGACGAACTATGGCCGCCCCCAGAGCGTTAGCTACTGGTGAATAAGCATGTATAACACTTTCTACCCCTAAACGCCTGGCCAATTGAGGTACGATAATCCCCGCTGCCGCACCTATTCCAATAATGCGATCCAGTCGAAACGGGCTGCGGTTTACTACTTCCCAAACCCGATAAGCGGGTTCATTCTCCCATTGCAGGAACATGGCTTTGATTTCTGTTTCCAAACGCTCAAATACCTGGCTGATAACTTGATCACATAACTCGTTTATCGGAATTTGTGCTAAGGCAGCAATTTCGCCAAGGAAATTATTTGATCGCTTAGTATCTCCCAAGCCCAGTTCATAAAACTGATTAAAAGCATCGGTAACTGTAGCCGCATTACCATTAAAACAGGCAGCCGGTCCCAAACGGGAAGCTGCTATATCAACTTTTCCAGTTTCATGGTTATAAATAATTGGGCTGTCTCCGCCAAGAGCAACTGATTTTAGTGAAAACGATTCAACATGAGTTAGTTTACCTTCTATTTCGGCACCTCGCGAAGCATAAAGAGGCTGACCGTCAATCATTAGTGACAGGTCGGAAGTACTGCCACCAATATCAACTACTACTGAATTTTTTGTATCCATGGTTATGGCCAGTGCTCCCATGGTACTGGCAGCAGGGCCGGAAAAAACTGTTTCACAAGGTTTTTCCAAAGACTTATGTAATGGCATGGTTCCGCCATCAGCCTTAAGGATATGAATCTCTGATTGTAAACCCCGGGATTTAAGCGCTGCTTCGATTTGTCCGGCAAAATTTATCCATTCCGGTAATATCATAGCTGTATAAAAAGTAGTAACTGCCCGCCGAGGGAAATTCAGTTGATTGGAAACCTGACTGCCGGTAAATATAGAAACCTCAGGCATTATTTGTTGAAATAATTCTTTTATCTCAAGTTCCTGACTGGCATTACGATTTGAAAACTTGCCCACCACAGCTACCCGTTTAAAATTCATCTTTTTTATCTGCTGAGCCAAAGTAATTATTTCATTTTCATCCAGGCCTTCTATTTCACGACCCCGGAAATCAATGGCACCATTAAGGAAAAAAGTATCTGTGGTAATTTGGTAAGCGTTATGCGGCAAGCCAAAACCGGGAATTAGAACCAATGCCGTTCGTTCTCCCCTGCCGGTTGCCAGAATGTTGGTTACGAGGGTAGTACTGAGAACAATTCTACTTATTTGGTCGACGTTTTGCAGCGAGTTTAATAATTCATCCAAAACCTGCAGAAGGGTTTGCAATAAATTATTATCATCAGTAGGTACCTTAACGGAACTCAGAATATGATCTCCGTCGAATACTACCCCATCAGTATACGTTCCGCCCACATCAATACCAATTAACAAAATATCACCTCCAGTGGGTTAACAGTTCTCTTTCCATTTATAAATTAACAGCAAGGCTTCTTTGGGAGTTAGTTGGTCAACATTAAGTTTTTGTAATTCTTCAAATAAAGGATGTTCCGGTTGAAACAATACCATCTGCTCCATAACTGGTGATGCGGATACCGGTTCTATTTCCAGTTTTTCTAAAATAGATTGGGCCTTATCAATAACCCAATTATTTACTCCGGCTAATCTGGCTACATGCAAACCATAACTTTTATCCGCTTTACCCGGCAGCATTTTTTTGAGAAAAACTACTGAGTCGCCGGTTTCCTTTACTGAAACACATAGATTGAATACCTCCGGTAATGATTCGGAGAGTTTGGTTAATTCATGATAGTGAGTTGCAAACAAGGTTCGTGCCCCGATTCGGGTAACAATATATTCAGATACTGCCTGGGCCAGACTCAAACCATCATAAGTGCTGGTACCTCTGCCGATTTCATCAAGAATTATCAGACTGTTTGCGGTTGCATTGTTAAGAATATTGGCTACTTCCACCATTTCAACCATAAAGGTACTTTGTCCGGCAGCCAGATCATCAGAGGCACCCACCCGGGTGAATACTTTGTCCACCATACCGATAACGGCATTTTGGGCCGGTATGAAACTGCCCATTTGCGCCATAATTGTCAATAAGGCAGTTTGACGCATATAGGTGCTCTTACCTCCCATATTGGGTCCGGTAATAATGGCAAACTGACGTTCAGTTAAGTCCAGTTTAACATCATTAGGGACAAAACGCGAATCGGTAAGATATTGTTCTACCACCGGATGACGACCGGATTTAATGTCAATTATTCCATTATCATCTACAACAGGACGAATATAATCATTTATATAAGCAGCTTCTGCCAATGAAAACAGAACATCCAGTCTGGCTACCTGATGGGCAGTCTGCTGTATTCTTTCCACATAAATCAGCATTTTTTCTCTGAACTGTGTGAACTCCGCTTGTTCCATAGCCAGTAATTTCTCTCTGGCACCCAAAATCTTATCCTCATAACTTTTCAATTCTTCACTGATAAATCTCTCTGTATTAACCAGAGTCTGCTTACGAATATAATTATCAGGTACCAAATGCAAGTTGGATTTGCTTATTTCGATATAATATCCAAAAACCTTATTAAACCCTACTTTCAGATACTTTATCCCGGTTCTTTCTTTTTCACGTTTCTCCAATTCCACCAGCCATCCGGCCCCCTGCCGGGACAGACCTCTTAATTCATCAATTTCATTATTATATCCTGTTTTAATAATATTCCCATCGCGAATCGTAATGGGAGCTTCATCCGCCATAATCTCATCAATCAGATCATAAACATCCTGTAATCTATCCATATTACTTATATCCAGCAGCATTTTACAATGGCAGTCTTTTAAGCGGTTTTTGATTTGATCCAAGCGTTGGATGGATAGTTTAATGCCCACAAAATCACGGGGAGTTGCTACCTGGGCACCAATTCTTCCCGCCAATCTTTCCAAATCATTAATCTCTGAGAGTCGTTCTTTTAATTCTTCCCGTAAAACCAGATCTTCCTTAAGTTCTGCTACTGAATCCAGACGTAAATTAATCTCGGCAGTATTTCTTAAAGGCAGCTCCAGCCATTTCTTCAATAATCTTTTACCCATTGAGGTACCACAATAATCCAGTATTGATATCAGAGAGCCCTCGCGCTTGTTTTCTCTTATAGTTGAGGTCAGCTCCAAATTTTTTCGGGTAGAAGCGTCCATATATAAATATTCATTATTATGATAAGGTTTTAAACTGCGAATATGTTCCCAGCGGGTTTTGCCGTTTTGTAAAAAGCGAATAATATAGGCAGCAGCGATTAAACCCGCAGTATAATCCTTGAGACCTAATCCTTCCAAAGAAGCAATCTTAAATTGTCGGGCCAGAATATTATTGGCTTCCTGCAAAGAAGGTATTTGCTCAAATTTTGTGAGCACCATTCCGGAATTCATGCGGGCATTATCTTCCCATAAAAGCGGTTCGTACAAATCTACCAGACATTCAGCAGGGTTTATCCGCTGTAGTTCCATTGCCATTTCACTTAAGGCATTGGCTCCGGCAAATTCACTTACTTGAAAATCTGCGGTTGATACATCAATAAAAGCCAAACCAATAATATCTTTGTAACTGCATACTGCAGCCAGATAATTGGAACTGTTATCCGGTAACATATTATCATCCAGTACCGTACCCGGAGTTATAATTCTAACTACCTCTCTTTTCACAATTCCTCTGGCTTCTCTAGGATCCTCCACCTGTTCACAAATAGCCACTTTATATCCTTGTCTGATTAGTTTGGCCAAATATACATCAGATGAATGATGCGGTATGCCACACATCGGTATTTTCCCAGCTTCACCACCATCACGGGATGTTAATACAATATCCAATTCCCGGGATGCTGTAACGGCATCTTCCATGAACAGTTCATAAAAATCCCCCAGACGAAAGAATAACAATGCATCCTGGTGTTCATTTTTAATATTCAAATATTGTTCCATCATAGGAGTTGGTTTGCTCAACTGGTATACCTCCCAATAGAAAAGACTTAGATAACTAAGCCTTTTCTCTGCTTCGCATTGTGAATTTTAGCGTTATTAACAACAACTTCCGCCGCATGAATCACATCCTGATGAACAACTATCCCCTGATATAGCCTGGTTCATGGCAAAATATACCGCCTGCATAAGATTATCAAAACTCTCCTGGGCAAGAACCAGCTCCTGCACTAATTGATTAGCATTCAGCTGTTGTTCCAGAATGTTTATATGATCTTCTTCTCCTTTAGTCACCAGCAATCCATCATTATACTTATTTTCCAATTTATTTTTGGCATCCTGATAACGGATTATCAGGTCATAAGTACTGGTATCATTACCTACCCGGGTCTGAATATCCTTAAGTTTTCCTACCTCTTCCGACTGGGCTACAGCATCACCTAATTGAAAAGCCAGTCTGATAATTTCCTCTGTTGTCAATATAATATCCTCCTAACTTTTATATAACTACATCTCCCATCAAGGAGAATGTTTTTCCTTCTGTAATTTTAACATGGATTATCTGCCCAATTAAGTCCTTTGCTGCAGAAATTATTACAATTCGATTAGTTCTGGTTCGGGCCATTAGCTTCTCGGCATTGGTTTTACTCGGACCCTCAACAAAAACTTCCTGTATTGAGCCTTCCAATGAGGTATTAATTTCTTTGGCAATCTGATACTGAACAGTCATAAGTTCATTTAATCGGGATTTTTTAACTTCAATTGGTATCTGGTCAATTAGGTCCGCAGCTTTGGTTCCCTGACGGGGAGAATACAGAAATGTAAAAGCGGCATCAAATCTTACCGTGTTAACCATATCCAAAGTATCTCTAAAATCCTGGTCACTTTCACCAGGAAAACCAACAATCAAATCGCTGGTAATAGCTATACCAGGTATACGATCTCTCATTTTACCTACTAATTCCAGATAATGCTCCCGGGTATATTTACGGTTCATTTTTTGTAATATACGATTACTGCCCGCCTGTAACGGTACATGCACATGCTCGCATACCTTGTGATTAACTGCAATAGCTTCAATGAGTTTATCAGACATATCCTTGGGATGTGAAGTAGTAAAACGAATCCGTTCAATTCCATCTATACCGTTAACCAAACCTAACAAATCAGCAAAATCTGCATCCTGATTATTGGTTTTGCCATAAGAATTAACATTTTGACCCAACAAGGTTACTTCACGACATCCCTGCTCAGCCAGTTGTTGTATCTCGTTAATTATATCTTCAGGTTTACGACTTCTTTCCCGTCCTCTTGTATATGGCACTATACAATAACTGCAAAAATTATTGCATCCATACATTATATTAACAAAAGCACTAAGTCCGTTATGACGATTAGCAGGAAATTCCTCTATTTCCCTGCCTTCCTCATCCCATACCTGCCATACTTTTTCACCGGTTTCCCGGGACTTGCTCACCAAAAAAGGAACTTCATAAAGGTTATGCGTACCAAACAGGACATCTACTCCGATTTTTTTCAGTTTCTGCCGGCAATCTGGCAATTGGGCCATACATCCCCCCAGAGCTACAATCAGTTCAGGGTTATTTCGTTTTAAAAGATTAATTTCCCCCAATTTGCCATAAATCTTATTCTCAGCTGAATGCCTTACACTACAGGTATTAAATAAAATTAAATCAGCTGATTCAGGTGAACTGGCTTCCTCATAACCATTGTCTTCCAACAAACCTCCAATAATTTCTGAGTCACGTACATTCATCTGACAACCGTAGGTATAAATATGATATTTCAGGGGTTTATTTTGTTCCACAAATTAACCTCCATCCTGAATAAGTGTACCATCTATAAGCCCATTGATTTATTTTCTTCAACATCATTTTGATGTAATATATACCTGTATTATAAAATGAAAAGGAGGAAAAACCCATGTTAAAAGAATTTCGCGAATTTGCCATAAAAGGTAACATGGTTGATCTGGCTATTGGCTTCATTATTGGCGCTGCCTTCAGTAAAATAGTTACTTCACTGGTTAACGACATAATAATGCCCCCCATTGGTTTATTGTTGGGTAAAGTTGATTTTGCCAACCTGTATATTAACTTATCGGACAAGCAATTTGCCAATATGGCGGAAGCGGTTGCCGCAGACGCACCAATAATAAAATACGGAGTTTTTATAAATAACATACTTGATTTTATAATAGTTGCCCTGGTTTTGTTTATTATTATTAAAAATATTAACCGCCTCAAAAGAAATGAAGAAGCTGCCGAACCAGATACCAAAGATTGTCCTTTCTGTCTGTCCAACATACCAGTTAAAGCCACCCGTTGTGCACATTGTACCTCAGAAGTAAATTAATATTCATGCACATACACAATAAACTGGACCAACTGTTTATTTAAATAGTCGGTCCAGTTTTAAAGACTACTAATTACAAATACAGCTTAATCCTGTAACGCTTTGATAATTTCCGGAGACGGCTTATTAGGTATGGTTGCTACTACCTGACCATTATATTCAAATACATTGTAATCTTTATCATTAATCTCACCAATTACTGCAGCAATACCATTCTTGCTGCGAATAGCTGCCATTACTTCATCTACATCCTGAGGTTCCACGTGTAACAGCATGCGCGCTTGAGTTTCACAGATAAAGACTTCTTCCGGAGTAATATTATCTGTATTTACAGGAACTTTGTCCAAATCAATTCTGGCACCCAGTCCGCCAAAGCGGGCTGATTCACAAACTGCTGCACCGATTCCTGCTGCTCCCAAATCAGAGCAGGCCTTTATTTTACCGGTTGCAAAAGCAGCCAGAGTCGCATCCATAGTCTGCCGTTCTTCCTTAAACAGGGCTACTGCAGGCTGCAGTGTATCAACCAACCCTGCCCGATACAGGGTATCATTTCCGTCCGTACCGGTTTCTCCAATAATAATTAATTTGTCACCTGCTGATTTAGCCGGTTTGGTTAAAGGTTTTTCTGTAACCTGTTTGCCAATAACTGATACCACCACAGCTGGAACTATATCACTGAAGGAAGTTGAAAACCCACCTCCAACAACAAATACATCCATAGAGGTACACATATCTGAAATACCTTTTAACATAAGGTTTATTCTATCCTGACTGGTCATAACTTCACATTTGCCACAGGTACATTTGCCTTCAAATCCACAAGGGCCTACAATTACCTCTTGCTCTAATGGCCGGGTACCAATAAAATCAAGTAAAAATATCGGTCGGGCGCCCATAGCTACTACATCCCGCATGGCACCTCCCGCTCCGGTCGCTGCACTGTCATAAGGACGGGGTACACACGGTGAACAATGGCTCTCCATTTTAGCAACTACAAAACAATCTGAGTCAGGCATCTTAAAAACAGCTGCATCATCATTGGCATCAGGCCCTACTAATAATGCTGATGGCCAGGTTTGATTAACCTTTTCATTCAGTTGTTTAAAAAGCCCAAAATTTATTGCCTTATCAGCATTATGGTGAAGGTGTACAAAAAGTGCATGCATAAGAGCTTTTTCAATTTTATTCATTCCATTGCCTCCCTAATACTTAATGGTAAAAATTTTATCATTTATTGTTACTTAAGAGCCAAATATTATTTTAACATAAAATTTTAATTATCTTTAATAAAGTCTGCAGTATACAATATTTAATTCACAAAAATAATTTAGCTTAAACAATGCAGGAAATCCTTGCCATTAATAGAAGATTACATACATCAACAAATGTTGTCGTTTTATTAAAGGTCGATGTTCTTAATTACACCAAATATTTATTAGGAGGGATCATTCATGAAAATTAAACTATTCTTCTTATCATTGTTCTTATGTGCTGCTCTGGTTATTAGTGGTTGTGGTGGCGGGGATGCCAAAAATGTCCCGGCAAATTCAGATAAGGCTCCGTCGTCATCATCTTCAACTGAAAAATCCTCCTCTGGTTTTACCAAAATCAGCGATATGGCAGAAGCCTGGAATGAAGCTTATAAATGGCATGAAAAAGCTATTAATGACTATGAAGGTATGCCACTTATGGAACTTGCCAGTGCCGGCTTAACTTTTGTCAGTGGGGTCCAATATGATATGTTAAACCTGGAAAACAAAGATGGTCATTTTGAAGGTGAGCTTATGCTGGCTGGTTATCCTGCCTTTCTTGATAAGAAAGGAAACAAAATGACTTTTGGCTATGAGTCTGTACTTAAAGAGGACGGTTTTGGTCCCAGGCAAAAAGCTGGCGATCGTAAAATAGAAAACGGCACCTTTGAGATGGATAAGGAATATTATGTTTGTGACTCATATACCGAGAGAAACGGGCAGAATATTGAACGTTATTATGCTGAATTTAAACGTTTGAAGGATGGCAGTATGATGTGCCTTGATATAAGTGGATTTGGAATTGACTACAGTGACAATCAAACCAAGTCCAACGATGCTGTTTTTATTAAAATCAGTAAAGATAAACTGGATGTCGTTATAGGAAAAGCTTCCACCGGTCCCGATTTTGAAAAACTATCCCTGGCCGATAAAAATGATTTAAGTAAAGAACAAGCCATCGAGATATTTGAAACGGCAGGTTATACAATTGAAACAACCGGCGGAGTTTCAGGCGGAAAGTTCACGATTGATTAATCAATATTACTACTAACAATACAGCCATTCTGATATTCAAACAGAGTGGCTGTATTTTTAAATCATAAATATTTAATACTTCAGTCTTGTTTTAATACTTCATTAACAGTATATAAAACCTTATCTTCTTTAAATGGTTTGATAATATAATGTCGGGCTCCCGATTCGATTGCATCCAAAATCATTCTTTTCTGATCAATTGCCGTTATCATTATTATTTTGGCATGGGGATCACTTTCAAGAATTTTTAACATGGCTTCTATACCATTCATCCCCGGCATAGTGATATCCATAGTAACCAGGTCAGGTTTTAATTGATTATACATTTGGCAGACACTTATACCATCAGTTGCCTGACCAACAACTGTATGACCTGCTTTGGATAGAATTAACCGGAGACTTCTTCTCATTACAGTTGAATCATCTGCTATCAAAATTCTTGCCATTGTCAAGTCCCCCTTATCTGTCATTCTGAGTCCCTTTTTTGTCATCCTGAGCATTAGCAAAAGAACTCATGGATAACAAAGACTCTTCACTTCACTTACAAATACTTAATACTTTTATCAAAGAGGTATAAAACTAATCAATACCTTATGATCATTTCTGTTCAGCGAACAATTATATATAGGCGCACCTGCTTGTCGGACTATCGTAGTAGATTCATACAATACGGCAGGTATGCCTAATATGAATAAATCCTGTAAGCTTTCCAGAGATTTTAATGAATTTCCTAAAATAATATTACTGGTCTCTGCTGCTACATCTTCCAGTATTTCATGATCCATCTCACTGGTATATTCATAATCATGGAATATTTGCGCCATATTTTTTACCAGATTTTGACTAAAACTCATTAATACAAAGCCATCTAAAAGACCCCGAATATTAATAATCGTAGAATATTCTTCCAATCGAAGAGAGTTTACCGTTTCAACTATGCACATATTCCCAAAATCAATTCCCAGAGAACGTAATACCCGTTCCTGCATCGTAGCTACGATATTGCATAAAAGATCATCAATAATTATAGTGGGAAGCTCGGGATAAGTAATTATTGGGATAAAAAAGGTCAGGCTGCTTCCATCTCCACGATAATTATTTATCTGAATTCTACCATTAATTTTTTCCACTTCATATTTTACCGTTGATAACCCTATCCCCCTGCCGGAAACAACGGAAATTTCATCAGCAGTTGAAATGTCAGTTTCAAAAGCCAGTTCCAGTATTTGTTCTTTACTAAATGTCTGAATTTGGTCGGCATTATACTTTCCTTTTTCTAGGGCTTTGGCTATTAATTTATCTTCATTAAATCCATACCCATCATCGGAAATAGTAATTTTAAATAATTCATCGCTGTTTTCTATCTGAACATGTATGTTTCCAGCCTCGCTTTTTCCCAGATTAATTCTTTCATCAGGATACTCAATTCCATGATCAACAATATTTCTGAATACATGAATGAGGGAACGAATAAAATGGCCATAATAATCACTGTCAAGCATTATATCATCACCCTCAACCGTAAAGGGGTTAATTAATTTACCCATCCTGGCAGCTAAATTATAAGTATGTTCCGGATAAATTCTAAGCATTTCTTTAAGTGACTTATGCTGCATTTTTTTTAATAATGGTAAAAGCTGCACATTTGCGTTATAGGGCAGGAAATTTATCATTCTTTTTTCCAGCTCAATAAGGTATTTCTTTTCTATTCGAATAGCATTTTGTTTTAACCAATAGTCCTCCCCTAATACACTGCTGACCCTCTCAAGATCCTCTTTCAGCCAGTCAGACAGATTAGAACGAAGCAGTAACGACCTAATCATGTTTTCATCAACATTTCCCGAATATTTCTTAATTTGATTCAATTGTGACTCCATATCATGAAGTCTTTTGACTGCCAGATTGCTATTAAGCTGACTAAAGTTGCCTTTAAAAGTATGCAAATATCTGTTAATTTCTTCAATCTTTAAATCTATCGGTCGGTTATTTTCAATAATTTGATAAAGTTTATACTTAGTGAAATACTCATATTCTCTGATGCATTCTGTCCATTGTTCATAAAATACAATAGCTTTAACTACCATGCTCATAGTATTTTTTTCTTCTTCCATATCCTTTTCCAACTGGCGTTTTTCAGTTATATCAGACATGATGGTTATTAATTTCTTATTCGGATTAGTATTCACAATTTTGTATTCCAGTTGAATAGTACGCCCATCCAACTCTGTCTCATTAGGGAGTAATGATTTATATAAATTTATTTGTTCATCTTCGACCTTATTCATTACATTAACCAACACTTCATTTAAAAGTTCCTGTTCATCATAATCATGAGGATACAATAGTTCGGCTAATATAAAACCGGCCGGACTTTTGCCAAAAATATTTATACATTCACGGCTATATTCATCATCTATGACCAAATCCTTATCAAAAGATAAAAAGCCCTGTCCAACATTGTCCAATATGTCTTTTACCTGAGAACTCTTCTTTTCCAGCATCAAATTGGTAGCCAATAAGTCAGCGCCAATGGCTTCCAATTCCAGATTTTGCAGCTTTAATTGTTTTGTTGCCCTTAAATCCTGAGCTACAATTAAAATTCCTACCAGATCGGAAAAGTTATCTCTTATTGCCGAGCAGGAAAGCATAACCGGAATAATATCTCCGCTTTTACTCTTGTAGCCTGATTCCATTTTGGCAGTAGATATCATTCCATTATTTATCTGTTCCAGGGTATCATGAAGGATGGACGGTTCTTCCAGAATTAATTTGACATGATGACCATTAAGTTCCGGTTCATTATATCCTAATAAATTCTGGGTTGACTGGTTAACGGAAATAATATGTCCGAATGGTTTTATCATTATTAACATATCAGCGATTGATTCAAATATTTTTTCAGCAGCAATATACGGAGACATAATCAGCAAACGATATTTTACTATGGCATACCACATTCCAAATGCCCAGAACAACCACATTACTGCCGGAAGTTTTGGCAATGGTCCAAAACCCAATAACGGTATTAGAGTTTCACTGCCACCGGCCAGAACCAGACCTGTTAAACTGAAAATCGCCAGTATTTTAGCCTGACTCTTTTTTCTTTTGGATTTAGTACGATATCCCCAGTAAATAATAATGGCAATGCTGATTCCTACATAAAGTAAGTAATAGAATACATATAACCAGAAGGTAAAATCATTGGCGGTAATATTATCCCAACCAAAATCCCTGAGGATTAAATCACGGGCAGTTACTCCTACGGTCATACCCAGATAAGTAAATATCAAGCCAGGAATATAGAGGAACAAGGTCAACCATTTTATTTTCCAGTCGGGCTTTGATGTAGTTAAAATAATTGTAAAATGAAGTGTCAGTGCCGGTCCTAAGGACCAACCAGGAGAAGATAATCTGAATAAAAGCCAGGCAGTCTCCCTATCCGGAGCAATAAACATAAAAGCAATGCAAAAAGCCCACCAGGAGCATGCCAGACAAAGCAGAAAAAATATCTGATGTAATCTGGCCCGCCAGTCCAGCTTAAGGCCATAATACCCCAATCCCAAGTAAAGAATACCAGCTAAAAAAGTTAACAATGCTATATAATTCATTTTTTGACCCCTTTAGTACAATAGAGGTTTTTAATGTAAAAGTTAATGGAATTGTATTTATTATATCTAAATCTTAAATTTGAGACTACTAGAACTTTTGTCACATAAAAAGCATCCCCAAGGATAGGGATGTTAATATTTTATTTTATTTATGATTATTCAAATATGGGTGTGGAAAGATAACGTTCACCGCTATCAGGTAACAGTGCAACTATTACTTTACTCTGGTTTTCGGTTCTTTTGGCCAGCTCCGCAGCAGCGAATACGGCTGCACCTGATGATATGCCTACCAGCAAACCTTCGGTTTTTGCCAGTTGCCGTACCGTTTCATAAGCTTCTTCGTTTTTAACCTGAAATATTTCATCTATTATACTTACATTTAAAATATCCGGTATTATACCGGCCCCAATTCCCTGAAGACCGTGTGGTCCCGGTTTACCTCCCGATAATACCGGAGAATCGTATGGTTC
>JAAYBS010000034.1 GCA_012718855.1 Syntrophomonadaceae bacterium | reverse complement strand
TATTATTATTGAATATGCTGCATCAATAGTTGCCCGGTACAGTGATGCCAAAAATGAAGCTCTTGCCAGAGTAAAAAGCTATTCCCCGGCCGGCGGCATAATAAACATTATGGAAGTAAAACCCCTGGCTGCAAATGAAGTTCCACCGGCGGTGTAACTGCAATTAAACCATTGCAGCTTCCAGCAGCGGCCCTTCCCGGTCTATAATATGGCGGGCAAAGGATTCGTCGGTTAACCATGCGTCCTTTTCATGGGGCTGTATAATTACCGGCATTCGGTCGTGAATAGCTTTTATAGATGAATTGGCTGTGGTGGTAAGAATAACAAAGCCAGGTAGATTTATATCTGTATTTTCAAATCGGGTGTATATACCGGCCATATACAATACTGAACGATCAGGCATTCTTAATAGATATTTATCTTTCTTCTTTTTGCCTTCACTATGTTTCCATTCATAAAATCCGGTGGACGGGATAATACAACGTCGATTAAGAAAGGCCTGGCGGAACATAGCTTTTTCCGTTACGGTTTCACTACGGGCATTAATTATTAATCCTTTTCCCTGCCATCGCGGGAATCCCCAACTATATAAACGGGCTTCTGTATCTCTTGCCTGCCTCACCAGAACCGGTACGATATTAGCAGGGAATATTTCCCCGCTTTTAATCAGAGCGTGTTCAGGTGTACCGGCATATCGTCGATTAATCTCATGCATTATTTCCCTTATCTCAATTATTTCCTCTTCCATGGAGATAAGATATCTTCCGCAGATGGCTTATTCCTCCCGTTAGCCTTTTTGTTATCCTAAGCAATGGCAACTCTTGGTACTCAGAGTGACAATCCTGGAGTTTGTGATTTATGTAAAGGTTTCATGTTTAACTGTCAAATATGCTTAAATCAATCTGTTCAAACATAGCCTTATAACCTTTACGGGTTGGGTGCCCCCCATCAGGCAATAACAGTTCAGTTTTTAACTGACCAGATTGGTCATAAAAGGCCTGGCTGAAATCAATTACTGCTATACCCTGTTCAGCAGCATATTTGTATATCCATTGGCGCAATCGTACCAATAGTCTTTCCCACGGTTGAAATTCCACTGCAGTGGGAGTTCCCAGAATAACCGTTATGCCTTCAGCTTTGGCCATTGCTGCCATATCCATTATATTTTGTGTTATACGGTCATAAGACTCTTGTTGAACCACATCATTAATACCTCCCATAAGAATTAAATGGGTAGGCTTTTGTTCCAAAACTGCCCGGGGAAATCTTCTTAGCATTCCACTGGTAGTATCACCGTTTATGCCTTTGTTAATAATGGTTACATTTAAAGTCCGCGATAACATATCTACCCATGAGTCCTGTGGTCCATGCGGAAAACCCCAGGTAATACTGTCTCCCAGACATACGATTTTCATGTTATAATTTGCAACTCCTATTCTGCAAGATAGATCCCGTTATCTCCATTGACTATCAGTCCCATACCTTCCAGTCTATGCAGGTGTTTAATAACCATAAGTTTCTCCCAGAAAAGGACGAAAGGTGTAGGATGAATACGATAAATCAAATGATGATTAGCTATATCCTCAACTGTTGCCGGATTAGTTTTAAGATAGTTGAGGATACGCTCATCTCGTTTATAGATACGGTTTTTAAATTCATGTAACATTTCAACACCATTTTCAGAGATATCGTTAATGTGACATGATGTTACAAAGCGTGGT
>JAAYBS010000033.1 GCA_012718855.1 Syntrophomonadaceae bacterium | reverse complement strand
TAATATTTGGTGCCCGGCTGCAGCCCAACATCGCCATATCCAGTCCAGCCTCCGCTGCCGCTGTCATATACTTTACTGAAATCAGCGTCTCCCTCTTTTTGACGGTAAATATAGAATCCCGTTTCATTGGTAGAGTTGTTTTGCCAGGTGAGGTCAATACGGGTATCATCTGAACCGGGAAGTGCCGTTAACAGAGTAGGGGCTAAAGGTTTGCTGTTTGCTATTTCCAGGGTAGTAGCAGCAGCATCATTGCTAAATGGCGAAGTGCCAATACTATTGTATGCTGTAACTACATAATGATACTCGGTTCCGGAAGTTAGTCCGCTATCATGAAAGCTGGTAATGTTGGACCCTACATGTCCAACGCTGGTATAACCTGGTGCCCCCTCCAGCTTCCTATGTATAAAAAATCCGCTTTCATTAAAGGATTTATCTGTCCAGGATAAATCCACCGTATCGGTAGTAGTACCGGTAACAGTCAGATCAGCAGGAGCGGCTGGTTTTATCAATATGGGTCCCAATAATTTTTTAATAGTGAAAGTTCCGCTGTCATTATAATAATGCTTGATTACCGGATGAGGGGGGTATCCCTGAAATATAGTTCTGGCTATATCAATTTTTATTATTCCCTGGTTGGTGGGAGTTGAGGGAACTGTCCAGGTATACGTTCCTGGGTTTCCACTTAATATTTCCTGAGAATACCACGAGGTTCCACCGTCAGAAGAATACATGATATTAACTGATTGAATCAGTCCGCCGGCATCCCAGGTAATGTCATAACTGCTTCCGGCAGTAAGTGTTGCCCCGGCTGCCGGGGTATTGACCTTAATATTAGTATCCAGTTCAGGTACATATTCTGCCCGAGCTACATATACCTCTGTGAATACCATGCCAAGCACAAAAATAAATGTGATCGCCAACCATAAGATACTTTTTTTCATCGCATCTCCTCCCATATAATGGATGTTTATGGCTTTTAATTCCATATATGATTATATTTTATCACAAATTAGGTTATATTGCCTTGTTAGTGAATAATTTCACATCATTGGGTCGATAACAACCTCTTCCCTTGTCAACCCTGCTATGCTAGGAGTTGGCAATAATAATTACACCCGTTACTATGGTCAGTAAGCCGATAATTTTTAAAGTAGTCAGTGGTTCGTTTAGAAGCAGCCAGGAAAAGAGTACCACCAGGACATATCCTGATGCTACCATGGGATAGGCTACGGAGAGTTGTACCCGGGAGATAGCAAAAAGCCATACAACTGCAGATAGAACATAAAACATCAATCCCATAAGAATAGGAATATGAGTAAAATATTTAATAAGCTGGGAAATCACTGAAAGGCCGGTGGCAGATATTTGTGAGGTTCCCCACTTCATGGTAAGCTGTCCGGCTACCCCTAATATTATGGAAATGAAAACCAGGATATATGGATGCATTAATTAACTCCTTAGGTTTGGTTGCTTTATTATAGTTTATATAAATATACAAGCGAGCGAGCGAGCGGTATATTTATATAAATGAAATAATGTTTATACTCTTTTTAATAGAGCCTAAAAGATTCGAAAGACAACTTTAAAAATACAGCAAAATTACTACTACCGCCAGCGTATAGAGTGCGACCGTAATCAGGATGGGCTTATCCCTGAGCAGAATTTCATCCGGTTGTTCCCCCTGATTTTCAACATGAATCAAATACAGATAACGAAATATTCCATATATAACCAGAGGTATGGTCCACATCAGATTTATGGTATGACCGGATGTAAATGTAAACAACGCATAGCTGATAATCGTTGCCGTAGTAACTATACTGTTCATTTCATCCAGCAGATTTACCGAATACGAACCTAATACTGTCCGATGTTCCCCCTCACCAATACTGCTTACCACCAGCTCCTGCCGCCGCTTGCTGATAGCCAGAAATAGAGCCAGCAAAGCGGTACAAATAATAAACCAGGGAGTAATGGGAACCTCAATAACAAAAGCTCCACCGGCCGCCCGTAATACAAAGCCGCTGGCAATAACCATCACATCTATAATTACTAAATTTTTAAGATAAAAAGAATAGGCTATATTCAGAATAAAGTACAGGGAAAGAATCAGTCCAAAATTGAAATTTATATAGAAACTGATTATTAATGAAAGCGGTAGTATAATAGCCCCACCAGTCAGAGCTAATACCGGTGGTAATTCCCCGGAGGCCATGGGGCGGTTTTTTTTGTCGGGATGAAGGCGGTCTTGCTCCAAATCCACCCAATCGTTTAAAATATAGACCCCTCCGGAAACCAGCGAAAACAGAACAAAGCCCACCAGGGCCAGATAAAACATATCCAGACTGACATTCGGAATAGTAAATATCAAAGCTGCAAATACCAACAGGTTTTTGGTCCATTGTTTAGGGCGAAGTTGTTTAATAAACAGCCAAATGAGTTTCATTATTCACTCCTTAATCCGTCTGCAGTCTTATGCATAATTATAAACAGACTTATAGCAAATAAAAATAGCAGCGGGTAATTGTAACGGGCCTGACCCTCAAATACAAAGTAAACCGCCAGGAAAAAAGCAGTATTAAGACAAGGTATTAATACTTCATCCTTTAAGGTCATTTTACGGGAAAATAAGGCTTTTAGCAGTCTCCTGGTATTTAACAGCAGGTATATTATTCCGGCTGAACTTAGTATATAAATCAATATATCTGCCCCGGCATAAAAGGTATTTATATGTCTTCTGAATTCCGGTGAGTCCTGTCCAACCATAAATATCCCATTCATTGCCCAGGCATCTATATCCCATGCCCCGGAGAAAAAAGTCTGCTTCAGGCGTAATAAACCCAGTTCCATAAATGCTCCCGGATGGTCAATTATCCATTTTCGAGCTACTGGTTTGATGGTTTTCTCCAGATGTGCGGCTAGCTTGACATTATCCTGATTTTTCTGAAGCTGGGTTTCAATTTGTCTTTGAATGGAGGGCGATGCCGGTACCTCTTCCAGAGGCATCCAGCTGCCGTTTACATTATTGCTGTTATTATTAATAAACAACACATAACCGGAATTATAGGATATGGGAATAAAAGCGTTATAGCAACGGTAATTGCGTAATGTCCAGGGGAATACTACTGTGGCCATTACTACCGAAATAGTCAGCAGCATTACTGCGGTTTCTTTCCAATTTCGGTTTTTCATCCAGATATGTAAGCCGACCACCAGTGGATATGCCAGAAAAAATGGTTTGGTCAGGGCGGCTATGCCAATTACGATACCCAACAGGGGGTAACGCAGCCAGTTTTTAAAGTTATAAAGCTGCAAGACCAGAATCAGTAAAAATAAAAACAGGAAAAATACTTCCGTTCCCACCACATTGGTATAGGCAATATAATTGGGCAAAAATATTGTCAATGTATAGGCTCCATAGACTACCACTTTATTTGAACTCAGCTTTTTAAAAATCAGTAATATGAGCGGCAAGGAAAGTAGAGATAAGCCCAGATTAAAAAGACGGGCGGTATGCACCTGATCATTTCCCATTAAAATATAAAACCAGCCTAATATAGTTGGGTAAGCCATTCCCTGCCAGGCAACCGGTTGACCCAATAGAGTATGCCCGCGATGATGGTATATATTACTGGCAATTTCCTGATAAGTACTGAAATCGAAGACCGGTTCGCTGGGAATATGCATAATAAACCAGTAGCGCAGGAAAATTGCCACTGCACTGATAATTAATAAATAAATCCATTCCGTATACCGCAGGCGATTGTCAGCCATATACAAATTGCTCCTGTATCTAAAATATCTAGGACACAACATCAATAATACCTGAAGAGTAACATAATTTCACTTTAAAACCTGATACTATTGTAAACAGGTGTTATAAGCTGGTTGGGATGTATGAATCTGCAGCCCTTGCATATCAGTTTTTAACTGCTGACCCGCAAAACACCCGGGCCCTGCAATATACTGCGTCCTCCAGCTTGAGATATTACCTGTATCTGAGTGCTTATTCGCTCTTTCAGGGCAGGAACATGCGAAATTACACCGATCAGCTTGCCATCCTGCTGCAGTCCCGCCAATGTATTCAGGGCCGTATCAAGAGTATCTTCATCCAGAGCCCCAAATCCTTCATCCAGGAATAATGAGTCCACACTAACCTTATGACTGGCCATATTGGACAATCCCAGGGCCAGGGCCAGACTGACCAGAAAACTCTCGCCCCCGGACAAATTAGCGGTAGAGCGAATCTCTCCCGCCTGATAGTGATCAATAACATTTAACTCCAGGTTCTGGTCATAGCTGCGTACCAGCCTGTAACGGTCACTCATTTTCTGCAGTTGGCGATTGGCATGGTTTATCATAATATCAAAGCTCAAACCCTGAGCAAAATTGCGATATTTCTTACCATCCGCCGAGCCAATTAAATCATGTAAAACCTGCCAACCATGCAGTTGTTCTTTTTGAGTTTCTATCTTTTTTAAATGCTCCTGCATTTGTTTACGGGTGTTGTCGTTTTCTTCTAAAGTTCTCCGGTTATCGCGGATACTATCCTGTAAATCATTTAGCTCCTGTTCAGCGATGGGCAAATTAACCTGTAAAACCTCATACGACTGATCGGTTATCTGTTTGTCTTTTTCCTGTTGCAGTTTACCCTGTCGGTCAGCCAGACGGGTTTGCAACCCGGTTTTTTCCTTTTCTAATTGCTCCATTTGTCGGGATAGGGACTCCTGTTCATCTTCAGGTAAGCAAGCCGACAAATAACTTTCTTCCTCATTAAAGCCAGTCTGCTGTAAACGAGCTATGAAATCCTTCTCCTTAGCCTGTAATTTCAGGGAACGTTTTTGCACATCATCACATAGTTTTTTCTCCTGCTCCTGCAAATGATTCAAGTGTAGTTTAAGTTCTTCCATATATTCACGTGCCTGGTTCACGTTATCCTCAGCTATATTTATTTCTTTGTCCAGACGCTCCTCTTCCCTGTCCGGATTACGATCAGCATACAACTCAAAACGGAATTCCCGCTGCACCTGGCATTGTTCCCTGAGCCCGTCCAGTCTGATTTGGTTACTCTGGACAGCATTTTCCCCAGTTTGTAAACGGAACTGTTTTATATCCAGTTCATTTTGGGCAGCGCTAATATCTTTTTCCAAACGCAAGCTCTCACTCTGATTATACTCCCATAAATCTTTGCGTTGCCTCAAAGCAGCAATTATTTCCGGCAGTCCATCCAAAGGCAGCTCAGAGATACCATAGGGAGTTAACTCCTGTAAAACTGCCGCCTGTAAATTAAGCACTTCAGATTTTATATTCCGGTACTCCAGTTGCAGTCGTTCATTATCCTTGCGGGCCTGTTCCTGCTGCCAGTTTATCTGCTGCAGCTGCGATTCCGTTTGCTTGAAAACTGCTTGGGCTTCATCATAGACAGCACTTAATTCCTTTATTCCTTCCTGTAAAGTTTCCATAACTATAATTTTTTCATTATATTCATTAATGTTTTGTTCATTTATAAGTAATAATGATTCAATTTCTGCAATCGTGTTCTCCTCACTTAATTGAAGACTTAATTCAACCATAACAACATTTAGCAACCCGGTTTCATTTTGCCTGAACTGCTCAGTATCCAGCATCGCTTTAAGCGAATGTTCCAGCCGGTTATTCATTTTGGCCAGTTCTATTTTTTCTTGCTGTACTTCCTGAACAACCTTTTTCAACAGCTGTCGAGCTGCCTGCAGACTTTGTTCAGTTTCATCCAACTGCGGTACATTTTCACTGGCAAAGGGATGTTCTGTCGACCCGCACAACGGGCAGGCTTTACCATCTTCCAATCTGCTCCGTTCTTCCTCCAGGTTGTGAATACGATTCAGCAGCCTCGCCTGAGTTTCCAGATGGGCAGCTTCCCGTTCCAGGTTCGCAGCTTTTTCCTCGCCTGCTTTTATTTTGGTTATCAACTGCTGCTGCTGTTGTTCCAGTTGTTCAGCCAACCGTCGGTTATTTACCAATTCACTATCCAACTGACTAATTTTAGTTAGAATCTGTTTCAACTCTGCCAATCTGTTTTTCTCATACCGATAATCATCTAATTTCTTATGCCACCAGCTTAATTGGTGTCCTTGCAGGCTGACATTTAAACTATCCTGATTATTTTTTAACACTCTGTACTGCTCTTCCATAGTTGCACGATTATTTTCACAGGCAACTGCAATTTCCTGTTGGGAGATGGTCAGAAGGCGCAGGTCTTCTTCATTGGTTTGCCACTCGGCTTGCTTATTTTTTAATGCAGCCGTTAAGTCCATCAATTGATTAAAACTACGGGTTATTCCAGTCAGATTGGCAACCAGACCAGCATCATGACTGTTATCCAGGCGGTATTTTTCAATTTCGTTCAGAGTTTTTAACATATCTTGCAAGTTCTTTTGCTGCTCAGTTATTTTCGTCTGTAAATCAGAACATTCTAACTCATCAGCTGCAATAGCCGACTGGATTTCTTCCATTTGCTGTTGAAGCTGCCTGATTAATAAATCTATTTCCCGTACTCTTTTAGCCGTTTCCCCTTCCGACCTGCGTAAAACTTTAAATTCCTGTAACTTGCTGTCGGTCTCCTGCCAGGCCTGCACTGCCTTCTGCAGTGCATCCTCCAGCCCGGGCAAATCCTGCCTGACTTTAATTAGACTGGTCATATCATCATTTTGCAATTGCCTGACATTGGAGAGATTGGCATAGGTAACATCTAAAACTGATGCCTGCCGTGCTTTTTGCAGTCGGACCTGGTCGGGTTGAAATGCTGCCTGTCGCTGTAAATATTCCTGCCATTGCTGATCAATAATTTTAATTTCACTTTCCAGTTCATTCAGCTTTTCCAGCCAGGTCAATGATTCCCGCATAGTCGCAAGTTGTTGTTGCTGTTCTTTTTCACAGGTGATTTTTAGTTGTAATTCTTCCTGCAGCTGTTCTTCTTCAGAGGCAGTTAACAGCTTCAAATCAGTTGTTTCTGCCTGAAGAACTTCCAGGCGGTTTTTTTCTTCCCGACTCCTCTCATGAACTTTCCTGGAGATTTCACTGTAAATTTCCGTACCGGTTATCGACTCTAAAATGGGGGCCCGTTCATCGGCTGAGGCCTGTAGAAAAGCTGCAAAAGCCCCCTGAGCCAACAGCATTGCCCGCGTAAATTGATTAAAATTCATGCCGGTAATCTCTTCTACCCGAGCGGCCACATCCCTGATTTTATTCTCCAATACCTGACCGGTACGGGCATCAACTATCTCATGTTTATGTGCTTGCAGATTACCCTCCGGTTTTTTTCTGGCCCGTTGCTGACTCCAGTGACAACGATACTGCCCTTCCCGGGTCTCGAAGGTGATCTCCGCATAACAACTGCCAGTATGACGGGACATAATCTCATTACTATTGCTGTTTACACTGGCCAGACGCGGGGTACGCCCGTACAAGGCCAGACAGATAGCGTCCAGAATGGTGGTTTTACCGGCTCCGGTGGGCCCGGTTATGGCAAATATGCCATCCGATAGATAAGCCGGGTCAGACAAATCTATACTCCACTCTCCGGTGAGGGAATTCAGGTTTTGAAAGCGTATCTGATGAATTCTCACCCTGATCCCCTCCTATTCTGCCCTTAAGTCTTCTGTATTCAACAAATCAACCACTTCATTATATAACTTTAGTAAATCCTCACGCTGCTCAGCTTCTACATCGTGGGCTTGCAAACATAATTCAAAAACTTCAGCAACATCCAGTTCACTGAGCATTTCCCCCTCGCCCAGGAGGCTCTTTTCCTGTTCCCATAGACGATTATTTTTCACGCGTAGAATTTCCAGGTCAGTATCTGCCACCAATTCATCCAGCTTTTCCCGCAAATCACTTATTATTTCCGCACCTTCATAAATAATTTCCAACCATACGCTCTGTGCTTCGGACTTAAGCAAAATAATTTGCTGCTCAATCTGCTCCCAATCACCGCGAATACTTCGCAGAGCCTGAAAAAGAGGAACCGGAATCGGAGTAATTTCCATCTGGTCCTCATTAAAATTTATCATAATCACCTGCTTGTCCCGGGAAGCTTCGCTAAAACTCATGGGGAGGGGTGTTCCTGAATAACGAATTTTTTCCTGACCTGCAACCAGCTGGGCAGTATGTAAATGTCCCAGAGCTACATAATCAAATTCGGCTGGAAATATATCTGCTCTCACATGTGCCAGGGTACCTACATACAATTCCCTGACTCCGTCACCTTCTACCGTATTTCCTCCGGCAGCAAATAAATGCCCCATGGCTATAACCGGAACCGGCTTTTCCAACCCGTTCAGGATATCCTGAGCCTGCTCGGCAACCAGGGCATAATGCCCGCGAATTCCCTCAATCAGCTTTCGTTCTTTATCCTCTGGGGTTTCTCCCGCCTCTACGCTGCGAATATCCCGATCACGCAGATAAGGAACTGCACAAACAATTAATTCCGCTTCCCCGTGGGAATCCTTTAACAGGAAAACTTCCTCTTCCGGACTATCTCCAGTATTACCTACTATGTAAACCTGTAAATGGCGCAACAATTCACGGGGAGCATTCAGAAAAGAAGGGGAATCATGATTACCGGCTGTTATTACCACATGACGACAGGTCGACTCGGCTGCCCGGCACAAAAATTGATAATATAACTCCTGAGCCCGGTTACTGGGAGCAGTAGTATCAAATATATCACCGGCTACCAGTAATACATCAATGTGCTCCTGTTCAAGCAGATGGGCCAGCCAATCCAAAAAGCCGGCAAATTCTTCATATCGCTTACGTCCATACAGGGAACGCCCCAGATGCCAATCTGAGGTATGTAAAATTTTCAAAAACATTCCCCTCCCATTCAGCGTCAGGAATCCCCTTTGGTATTACGACCGGTGGGTTGTGGTTGGAGGTAAACCACCGCAGTTTCCAGGCGGTGATTCCTTATATCAGTAACCTTGATATTCATGCCGTATTCTTCTAACTCAGGTGTACTGCCGTCATCCGGTACAGTGCCTAATAATCCAAATATCAATCCGCCAAAAGTATCATATTCATTCTCCGGCAATACAATGCCCAACTGTACCGAGACCATATCCAAAGGAGCTGTCCCCTTTATTTTCCAGGTTTGCGAATCAATTCGTTCAATCAAGGGTGGTTCCTCGGGGATTGAATCATCATCGTCCAGTTCTCCCACAATCTCTTCCAGTAAATCATTCATCGTAATTATACCGTTCATGCCCCCGTATTCTTCCAGTACAATGGCAAAATGATTGCGGCTATCCTTCATATTGCGAAACAATACATCGGCCCTGACGGTTTCCGGAACAAACCAGGCGGGTTTTACGGCAGTTTCCAAAATTTTTTCCCGGGTCCGGTCTTTGATACGGAAATATTCCTTGGCTTTTAAAACTCCTATGATATTGTCGGTACTGCCATCGCATACCGGATAAATGGAATGTTTGCTTTCCGTTATGGTTGATTCCCATTGTTCATCACTTTCATCCATCCACAGGACAGATACCTCCGTCCTATGAGTCATAATATCTTCCGCATTTTTATCATTAAACTCAAATATATTCTGGATCATATCTTTTTCGTTAAAACTTATAGCCCCTTTTTCGCTTCCGGCATCAACCATCATACGAATTTCCTCTTCGGTAATCACCTCATCATCAGCATGCGGATCAAAACCCAGCAATCGAAGTATGGCATTGGTTGAAACCGTCAACAGCCAGACAACCGGAGCAAACAACTTGGCAATAAAATAGACCAGGCCCGACATGGCCAGAGCCAGTTTTTCAGCCTTTCTCATAGCTATACGTTTAGGAACCAGTTCCCCAAAGACCAGAGTAAAATAGGATAAAATCAAAGTTATCGTAACCACCGCTATGGTATCAAGCGTAGCAGGTTCAATAGTTACTCCTGACCTCACCAGCCAATCTACCATCATTCCGGAGAAATTGTTGGCCGCAAAAGCGCTGGCCAGAAATCCGGCCAGGGTAATACCGACCTGGATAGTAGATAGAAAACGGGCCGGCTGGGCGGTTAGTTCCGTAAGCCGCATAGCGCGTTTATCGCCCATGGCTGTAAGTTTGGCCAGTTTGTTGTCATTCATTGAGATAACCGCAATTTCAGCACCGGCAAAAAGGGCATTAATTAGGATTAATATAAATTGTAAAATCAATGGCCATAATATTGGATCCGGGTCAGGCAAAATATATAACCTCCTAAATTTCCATGAAATTATATCTTAAAAAATTGACATAAAGTTCTTAGCGTATCGACGGCCAATCCTTTACCCTTATTATAAATAGATTAAAGATTAAAAAAAGCGCCATCTAAACAAAAACAGATATGAGTATCTGCTCATGAATAAATGTCACTTCTTTTTAAAGCACAATATTTTATAGCCCTTCGTTCCGGCAAATCTTCCAATTAAAGATACCACCCCTTAATAAATTGAGCAAAATTTTACCATAAGTATTTCAGTAAGTCAATAAAGGCGGCGGTTTTCGAACATCCCCAGGATCAATACTCAGTCATCTATATCCTCATCTTTATCCCATTTGTTTTTATAGCTGTTAAAATTCCGTTTTGATTCCAGCGGCAGAAGCATTTGTCCCTCATTAATGAAATAGGGCTTTTTCTCAATTTGTTCTTTCAGCTTTTCCTGTTCATTCTGAATTTTTTCGTTTAATTTATTAAAATCTAAATCATCTATATCATCTATATCATCTATATCCAGATCATTATTTCCCCATATTTCTTCATCTTCCCATATGACATTATTATCTTTACCTTTTTTTTCGGTATCAAGTTCTTCTTCATCGTAATAGTCACAGTCATTTAGGCCTTGGATTTCTGCTTTATTTCTGGCCTTCTCAGCCTTTTTTAACCCCTGGTTAATCTTTTTTAACATTTTCTCTTCCAGCTTGGTCTCTTTTTTATCGGCTCCGGTAACTGATATTTCTGGTCTGTACACCGGTAACTGGTTATCCTGCTCATCCTTAAAGTCATGTGCATATATTTTTTCCACCGCAACTTCCAACGTATCATTTTTGAGTTCAACTTTATTCAATATCTGCTGACCAGCTTCATTTTTTGCCTGTACTGAAACTACTCTTCCCCAGCGATTTACCCCCAGTTCTGCCAGCGATGAAACCTGAGCATAAGCTTTTACCGAATAATAATCCAGGGTAGTCAGGCTCAATGCCAGAATAATAACGGCCGCCGCTATATAGCTTAATGGCAAACTAAATTTTTCCTGATATTGTTCTCCAACTTGCATAAAATCATTGGTTTTTATTTTATGGTATTCTCCATTCTCGGTGAGAATTATAGCCCAGCCTTTACCCGTCTCCATTACTATGCCTTTTCTGTTTGCCATTTTTGTTCCCCCCTTGCTTGCGGTAAAATAAAGCTTTTTAAATACGGAAAATCGTTTAATTGTATAATTACAGCAGTTATTATGTATTTTCGGTAGCGGTCAGCTAACTTACGGTTTACCTGCCAGGTCTCTTCCAACTCCTTCATAGGAAGCATTTTTTTCTCCATTAAATAATTGCTGAGTTCATCATTGGCGACAATTATATCTATAATACGGTTTGCGTTTTGCCTGCTCCGGGTCTGGCGGGGTGAAACCTGGACAAGTTCTTCAAAACCTATGTTAAAATCTCCAAGTAAATATTTTAATCTTTCAATTTCCTGGCTTCGGGCCAAATCATCTAAAATCTCCTCAAAAAAACCATCATCAACTTCCTCGGTAAGACTGCTACCGTTCCGGGTAAGAAATGTAATGGGCAGCAGGCTGTGTTTTTTTTCTTTACGCTTATAGTCAATGATGCGGGTTCTGATTGTCTGTCCAAGAAAAACCAAACCTGAGCCTTTAGCCGGGTCATATTTTTCCAAAGCTTCTAAAATAGCCAGGCGGGCGATGCTGGCCTCTTCATCATGATCAGTAATATATCGTCCGCAGGTTTTGGAAGATACCCGCAAGCAAAATGGCATCAAATGTTCATATATATTATTCAGGGCTTCTTTATCCCCGTTATGATAATCTTTCCAGACCTGGTCCAACATACTGTTAAGACTGGTCGGTTCAGGAGAAAACATCTGCTAACCTCCCGGGAAAATGTTTTTTATCTGCTCCAATTTTAGCACATGATTTCCATAGCTACCCGGTAAGATGTATTACCGGCGGAGGGCCCTGCCCCCCCCGCCGGCATACTATATGAACAAATCGGTTTTAGGAAGCATAATCCTAAAGTTTAGTCATCATCATCATCATCGTCATCAGTTGAGGTAGTTATCGCATCTGAAACTCTGACCAGAACAGCGTTCCCATTCTCATCAAGCAATACTTTTACTTGCTGGGAACTCTTTATGGTTATATTGGTATCCAGCATTTTTCCCTGGTAAATCATCTTCGTATTTGAGTTGGTTTTTACTTCTACTGTCTCACCCTTTTGAGTTTCAATAGTAATTTTATAGCCACCTTCAACTACCATAACAGAGTTAATGGTTCCTTTAATGGTTGAACCTTCAAACCCTTTTATATAAGTATCATCCAGCTTGTTAAGCATGGTAACCAGTTCATTTCTTTTAACTGCCTTCATAGGTTGAAATGAACCATCGGGATAACCCTTGATTATGCCATTCATATACATCTGGCGAACATACTTGGCCGAATGGGCAGGAATCTGCTCCTCATCTGTAAATACTTTGGTTTCAGTTGACTTTTTACTATCGTCACTTTCAATTATTCTGCTCATATACAGACATACTTCATAGCGTTTAGCGGCTTGCTGAGGATTAAAACTTTTCAGTTCCTCGGCGGTCAGGATTCCTTTATCCAGGGCTACAGCAATATAATTTTTACCCCACTCAGGAATCTTGTCCAGTAATACCTTTTGCTCAGCAGACAAAGTATATTTGGCAACTTCATCCTTTAATCCCTGGGCATTAATAATCATTGCCAGGGTTTCCAGCCTGCTGACTGAAGAATTAGGTCTGAAGGT
This sequence comes from Syntrophomonadaceae bacterium, assembly GCA_012718855.1. Taxonomy (GTDB): domain Bacteria; phylum Bacillota; class Syntrophomonadia; order Syntrophomonadales; family Syntrophomonadaceae; genus JAAYBS01. Next base: position 20,017 of record JAAYBS010000033.1, on the reverse strand, counting down.
AGCATCTTCATAGCCCTTTACGAACCCTTTGGCAATAGCCTCCATAACCTCTTCCCGGGACCAGTCATTTTGTACATCTGTAAACTCCTGGTCAATTTCCAGAACAAAACGCACGGCCTTGGGATTATTCTGTTTCTGTTGCTGTTTCTTCTCTGCCTGGACAGCATGTTTTTGCTGTTGTACTATCTTTTTGTCGCTTATATCCAGCAGCAATGATCCTTCGGTAGTTAAAGAAACATTACTGTGGTACCAGGAGCCACCCCCATTATCAAATGGCCCTTCTTTAGCTAAAGCAACATTGCCGGCTATTCCAACCAGACATAAAGACAGTACCAGGGCAATAAATTGTTTTTTCATTCTTCCAACCTCCTTTTGCATATATGCGAAAGGAGGCAGTACAAAAGTGGGGTCAAATAAAAAAAAACACTCCTGGCGGAGTGCCCAGAGCATCAAAAAAGACGAATAGCTGAGTTATGAAAAAAATCGTTTAATTGACGTACCGTATGTACGCCTCAATCACGGTTTTTTTTGCAAGCCTTGCTATTCACCTTTTTTTGCTCGCTCTGCTACTTAATAACTTTAAAGACTGCTTATTCAGTTAGTTCCACGATTTTAAGGGCTTTTATCGCCAGCCACATATATATAATAAAGGCACCATAATAAATCAAACCGCTAAACGGCATGTCCGGGTAGACCAGAGATTTACAGGCCTGAAATATTATCGGAGCAGTCAGGGCATGGGCACTTAAACGCAGTGCCTGTTCATAAGTCAAACTGTACCTCTGCATACTGCCCAGTAACAAACCAAATAAACCCAGGATTACTACTGCCAGCAGTTTGCTCAAAATCATGGTAATCAGACCCCCGAAAAGCAGGACGATCCAGAAAGCCTTTAACCAGGGTATCCATTGCATAACATCTTTTTTATCAAACCTAAACTCCTTCAACTGGTCATAATTTAGAGTTTCCGTTTTATAAGGATTTTCTTTGCTGACCACTTCATGACGGCCGATAAAAATCCCGGATTCATACTCCTGAAGGATGGTTGCATCAGTTTTTCCGGTGGTATCTATAATTATGACCTGTTCAGCTTCACCATCAATTATAATCGGCATATCAGCATATACTTCCAGCTCACCATTAGCGAATTGAAAGTCCGGTACTTCCTTTTCGGCTGCAACCACCAGGCTGTCAATTCCCTGGTTATAGGAATATGACATTTTCAGCAATACCGGTGTGCCAAATAATAATACCAGCAATATCAGATAAAGCATACACTTCCCGGTAGTCTTCTGAATCAATTCCGGATAAGCCCCCGGGTCGGAAATGCTGGCCCATACACTGACGAAAAAACCCACTTGTTATCCTCTCCCCCTCAACCTCTGCCTTATATCAACCTTAATTTCACCTTTTCTCCATAAACCATCGGTCTTCCTCCAAAAACAAATAAACTTCCCGATTTTCTACCTTGCAGGTATAACGAATACCGGCCCCGCCGGCTTTTAGACTGGCTGCCCGCCGAATATCGGTTACTCGACTTATTTCATACTCCTGACCATCCTCCCAGATAAACGAAACCGGTTTAAATCCGCCATCAGGATAGAAAACTGCTTTTACACTTACATATACTTTATGAGGATGGTGATAGTTTTTTTCCTCCATCATGGTAACCTTCCTTCCTTAAAAAATGCTACCGGGTGGATAACATGGTCTTCTTTGGGGTTTATGACCCCCAGCTCATTATCCTTTAATAAAACGGCCCGTTGGATAGAGAAATGTCCAAAACGATAACGCAATACATCGACAGTAGCCTCAATTTTATCCTGTTTTATGCGCCAAGCCTCATTTTCAAACAGTGAAAGCTGCTCATGACTGTCGGCAGAGACCAGGTCACACCCCCGTACTCCCACGCTACGGATAGGATTTGTCCAGGAATAGTTAATCCGAAAAAGTTCCATGGCTTTTTCGGCCAGATCACTGGATAGATAGGTAGGTTTTGAAAATTTGCCCTGGACGCCAAAACTGAATAAGTCTTTATCCCGAATCTGAATCTGTACGGTACGACATTTGAATCCATGTTCCCGCATACGGGCGGCTACACTTTCGCTCAGCACATAAAATATCATTTGTACATCTTCATCGCTTTCCAGGTCACGGGGGGTAGTAATACTGTTTCCTACACTTTTTATCAGGGATTCCTCCCCCTGATGTACTACCGCTGAGCTGTCATAACCATTGGCAAAAGACCATAATACCTCTCCCCATTTTCCCAGAAACGAACGCAGATACCCGGGATCAGCGCCGGCAATATCCCCAATGGTACTGATACCGCGACGAGCCAGTTTATGTCTGGTAGCCCGGCCCACATAAAGCAACTCCCCGGCCGGCAATGGCCATACCACCTGTTTGAAATTTTCGCGGCTAATAATCGTGGTAGCATCAGGTTTTTTCATATCACTGCCCAGCTTGGCAAATATCTTGTTGTAACTAACCCCTACCGATGCAGTTATGCCCAGTTCAGATTTAATTCGCTCTCTGATTTCATCAGCTATACGGATACCATCACCAAAAATATGAATGCTTCCGGATACATCCAGCCAGGCTTCGTCTAAACCAAACGGTTCTACCTGATCAGTATAGCTGCTGTAAATACTACGGGCCAGACGACCAAAGCGCAGATAAAGAGGATAATTGGGGGGAACCACCAGCAGTTGCGGACATTTTTGCCGGGCCTGCCAGATTACCTCGCCAGTTTTAATACCGGTGGCTTTGGCCAGGTAATTCTTAGCCAGTACAATACCATGCCGGGCTGCCGGATCACCGCAGACTGCTACCGGTTTATCACGTATTTCCGGTCGATGGAGGCATTCAACCGAAGCATAAAAATTATTAAGGTCCGCATGTAGTATAACTCTATCCCCCATCTTCCAGACCCCCTCTTCCCGAACATTTGTTCTATTATAATAAACAGGTTTATGGTTTAAGTCAAGCAGACTGGGCATTGGCTTAAAGGTAATTATTGGCACTTTAATAGAATACTTTTCCAAAATTATTGCCAGCATGTTATTATTAAATTAGGCAGACTTAATCTTCTGAAGGGGGGGTCTTATAATGGCAGAAATAGTTGATCTGGAATTACGTTACACAGTTAAGGTAGATTATATCGGTGATGTTAAAGAGGGGAAGCCAAACGGCAAAGGCAAAGCCATATTCCGTAATGGCGGGATGTACGAGGGGGACTGGGTTAACGGCAAACAGGAGGGCTATGGAAAAGAATACTATCCTGATGGCACACTGCGTTATGAAGGCGAATACCTGAATGGTTTAAGACATGGTGAGGGTACCGTTTATTATAAGGATGGCAGCAAAGGTCACAGCGGAAAATGGAAACATAATGAACCCGTATAGTTTTAATCATCGAGAGTCAGGGAAATACCTGACTCTTTTTTGTGTATAATTGTTCCGCTGTAAAAACTTCATTTTTAATACTTAACTATGCAAAGCCGTCAATGGAATATATAGCACAACATCCCGCTTAAAGCCTTATCTCATATCTCTTCATTTTGCGGTAGATTGTATTACGGGAAACGTTCATTTCCTGCGCGATTCGGCTGATGTTGCCGCCATATTTATCCAGCAGCATTATAATTTCCTGCTTTTCAAATCGGTCCCGGTCCTGTTTTTGCCGTTCACGCTGTTCGCTTACACTTACCCCGGAACTGGGAAGCAGTACAGGTTCATTATTTTTAGAATTACCTTGTTGCAGAATTTCATTGGGCAGGTGCTGCACGGTGATTTCCTGTCCATTACTGATATTAATCATTCTTTCTACTACATTCTGCAGTTCACGTACATTGCCTGGCCAGTCATAGCGACACAAATAATCCAGTACAGACGGTTCAACCTGCGGCATCGGCATCTCCATTTTTTCACTGGTCTGCTCCAGAAAATAGTTAAATTGCAGGGGTATGTCCTCCCGCCGTTCGCGTAAAGAAGGCAGTTTAATTTTGATAACATTCAACCGATAATAGAGATCCTGACGAAAATTACCCTTTTCCACCTCGGCCTTTAAATCTTTGTTGGTAGCACAAATAATACGTACATCAACGGGAATTACTTTATCATCACCAATACGGCTGATTTCTTTTTCCTGTACTGCTCGCAGCAGGGATACCTGTTTACCCAACGGCATCTCCCCTATTTCATCCAAAAACAGAGTTCCCCCGGAGGCCAGTTCAAACTTGCCGGTTCTGCCTCCCCGCCGGGCCCCGGTAAAAGCACCATCTACATAGCCAAATAGTTCACTGCCCAGCAATTCACGGGGAATGGCTCCACAGTTAAGAGCTACAAAAGGCCCATGTTTACGAGGGCTGGCATTGTGAATGGCCTGGGCAAAAAGTTCTTTGCCGGTACCGCTTTCTCCCTGCAACAGGATGTTGCTGCGTTTATCGGCCGCCAGAGTTGCCGTCTGTACAGCCTCCAGTAATTTATGATTCTGCCCGATTATGTCCTGAAATGTAAAACTGGCATGGGCTCCGCTCAGGCGGTTTACCAGATTGCTGATCTTTTTCAGAGGATTAAAAATAAGAATTGATCCATTTACACGGGCGTTTTCGTCCCAGATAGGCTTGCAGGAAGCAATACAGTTAATCGTTCCACCGGCCCCCTGTAGATGCGCTTCTACATCATTCCATTCCTTTCCCTTCTGCAAGGGATCCTGAATCTTAATATAATCGGGGAAAAATGTTTCGCAATGCTTGCCTTCTATATCCCGACTGCTCCGGCCTAATAACTGCTCCGCCACCGGGTTTATTTGTACAATACAGCCATCATTTCCTAATACCATAACCCCATCAGACATGCTCATAAAAACATTTCGCATGCGTTCATTGATGACATTCAACTCCAGATTGCGGGCATGCACGCGCATTTGAAACATAATGGCTGCTACTGCTGATACTACCATCCCTAAAGTATGTTGATGAGTTTCCCCGCAAGGACCGGATACATTAAGAACTCCAATCATTTGCTCCTGTTCATTAAAAATAGGTGCTGCCGAACAGGTCCAGGAATGATGCAACTGACAATAATGTTCGTAACTGGTTATCTGCAACGGAATTTTTTCCTGCAGTACGGTACCAATTGCGTTAGTACCTACCTCTTGCTCGGTCCAGGCTGCTCCTTTAATAAAGTTTATCTGCCGGGCACTTCTTAGAATATCCTGATCGCCCAGTACTTCTAAAATAAATCCCCGTTCGTCGGTCAACATAACGAGGAATCCGGAACCGGCAACATAGCGATTCAAATCTTTCATTAGTGGTAAAGCAATATTAATAAGTTCAGCACGTTGTTTAAGCAGTTGCTGCAATTCTTTTTTATCTAATATTAAATGGCTCCTGCCATCATAAGGATCAACCCCGCTGGTATAACAACGTTTCCAGGAAGCAGCTACCACTGGATTTATATTATCGGCTGCCAGTTCCCCACTTTCAACAAACTGCTCCCATAAATGCAGGGTATTGTCTGATTGCAATAGCTTGCCCACTGGCCCTCATTCCTTTCAGCAATGGATTATCAGAGCTAATCCTTTGCCTTAAGTGTAACACAACTGTTACATTATTTTGAACCTTGCAACTTGCTATTGCTGAAAGGATTTCATGTTAATAGCCAATGTTTTTTTACGGCAGGACTCACATAGTTTCTCCTTACCATATTCGGTGCGTTCCCAAAGATATTCGAGTTCTTCACGGGTAGTATAATTCTTGCCGCAGCGCTGACAGGCAACCAACTCAAAAGTCTTGTTCCAAATTCTTCGGGTCGAGCCCTCTTCTTCCAGATTGATAGCCTGAGTCGGGCAAATCCGTGCACAGGCAGCACAACCTATGCAATCTTCGCTGGCTTCATCGTAGGGAGTGCCTATTCGCTTATCAATCCCCCTAAACATGCTCCAAATAGCAGTCCTGCCCATTTCCTCACAGGCATGAATACAAAGCCCGCATAAGATACAATTAGGTGGTTCCACTTCTATTGCTGTCAGGCGGGGGGATGAATAAGTGCGGGCAAGCGCTTCCATCAAAGGGTTATCCGGTGCCCGCCGTGCCAATAACATTACAATTGTTCGCCGTAAGCGCTGTATTCGTTCGGATTCAGTAATAATCTCTACCGAACTCTTAATTGGATAGGTGCAGGCGGCTACCAGACGCGTTTGTTCCTGACCTTCTTCCCGAAGTTCGACCATACACATACGACAGGCACCCTGTCCGCCAAAGGCTTGATAATAACAAAAGGTTGGGATAGGTATACCTTCCCGCCTGCACATTTCGAGGATGGTTTCTCCCTCCCGGGCTTCCCGTTCCTGTCCGTTTAGCATAATCTTCATCGTAATTCCTCCTGACGCAACTTTACGGCATCAAAAGCACATTGCCGGTAACACTCTCCACAACGAATACAGATGGATTCATCAATGACATGAACTTCTTTCTTCTCACCCTGAATGGCATTGACTGAACAATGCTTTTTACACACTTGACAGCCGGTACATTTAACCGGGTCAATATAGAAGGTGGTCAGTGCACGACAAACCCCGGCGGGACAACGACGCTCTTCTATATGAGTCAAATATTCTTCACGGAAATAGCGCAGTGTCGATAAAACCGGGTTAGGAGCCGTACGTCCCAGCGCACAAAGAGAGGCTTCCTGCATAGTAACACTAATATCTTCCAGTAAATCCAGGTCTTCTATTGTACCCTCTCCATCACAGATACGGTTTAGAATTTCCAGCTGAGCACGAAGTCCTTCCCGGCAGGGAGTACATTTACCACAGGATTCTCCAGCCAGAAAGTTTGTATAGTAGCGGGCTACCTCCACCATACAGGTATGGTCATCCATTACTATCAAACCACCGGAACCCATCATTGACCCCGCTTCAGTCAGGCTGTCAAAATCAATGGGCAGGTCAAGCAGACTGGCAGGAATACAACCGCCTGAAGGTCCACCCGTTTGCACGGCTTTAAAGCTGCGCTTTTTGAGCAACCCACCGCCTATCTCATAGATAACTTCCCGCAGAGTGGTGCCCATGGGAACTTCCACCAGGCCGGTATTAACTACTTTACCAACCAGAGAAAAAACCTTGGTGCCTTTGCTGTTCTTTGTACCAATCCGGGCAAAAGGTTCGGCACCATGCAGCACAATTACGGGAACATTAGCCCAGGTTTCAACATTATTAATTACCGTAGGCATCCCCCATAAGCCTTTTTCAGTTGGAAATACATACTTATCATGAGGCTCCCCGGTTCGGCCTTCAATAGAAGCTATCAGGGCAGTTTCTTCACCACATACAAAAGCCCCTCCGCCTCTTACAATTTCTATATCAAACGTCAGATCACTGCCTAGAATTCTATTGCCCAGATAACCCCGTTGGCGGGCATCATTAATAGCCTGTCCGAGGTTTTGCACCGCCAGATCATATTCATCGCGTACATAGACATATCCACGCGAAGCACCCACAGCATAAGCACCCAGAATCATACCTTCAATAATGGTATGAGGATCCCCCTCTAAAATACTTCGATCCATAAAAGCACCGGGATCTCCTTCATCACCATTACAGATGATAAACTTTTCTTCGCCACTGGCATTCTTGCAGGCTTGCCATTTGCGTCCGGTGGGGAAACCTCCCCCTCCCCTTCCTCTCAGGCCGGCAGCCTGCACGATATTGATAATACCCTGACCGGACATTTCCTGCAGTGCCTTCTTTAATGCCTGATAACCTTCACGTTCAATGTAATCATCAATTTGACCAGGATCAATTTCACCAATATTACGCAGGGCAATTTTATGCTGCTTACGATAAAAATCGGTTTGATGGTGAGAACTTAAATACTCCTTGCTGACCGGGTCACGGTATAATAAACGTTTGATGAGTATACCTTCTATTAAAGTTTTATCTATGATTTCACTGACATCCTCGGGGGCTACACTGCAATAGGTAATATCCCGGGGCAATAATCTAACCAGTGGTCCTTTTTCACACCAACCATTACATCCGGTTGCTTTTATGACCGGCAGCAATTCAATTTCCGCATGATCCTTAAGCAGGGTTTCAAAAGTTTTAAATACCTCACGCCCGCCATTGGCGGTACAGCCGGTTCCACAGCAAACCAGAACAGTCTGCCGGTCATTGCTGTTAACATTTATGCTGGCTTGCATAGCTCTGCCCCCCATACTCATTAATAATTCTTTCCACATCACCGGGACTGACCTTCCCATATACCTTGCCGTTAACCACCATAACCGGTGCCAGGGCACAAGCCCCCAGACAATTTACGGTTTCAATTGAAAACAGTCCGTCAGCAGTAGTTTCATCTACTTCTATCCCCAGATGCTCCTGCAACTGGTCGAGCAGGGTAGCCGAATTTTTGATATGACAGGCGGTACCATCACAAACACGAAAAATAAATTTACCCTTGGGTACCAGGCTAAAAGCTTTATAAAAAGAAGCCATGGCATATACCCGGCTAACCGGAATGCCTACATGCTGAGAAATCATGCTGATCGCCAGGCGAGGCAGGTAATTATAATGCTTCTGTACATCCTGCATAATAGCCAGAAGATGCTCCGGCTTCCCGGAATAACTTTCAATCAAAACTTTGTAATCATTGGCATACTCATATTCCCGCGCTTCAATTTGCATAACTCTCGCCTCCAACAGAGGACATACCTCAAAGGATTCCCCTATTTTCTAAATAACCTCTCCTGATTCATGGCCAGATGGCTTTTGGTTAAGATACGCACCGGGTAAATACGTGAAACTAAAGCTATTTATTCCTGTATTTCTGTTTAACCGGTCTATAATGTAAAGCTTTTATATCAACCGAAGACCGGACCGGGCGCTCTTAACCATAAGCCTGCTTATATTTTAAGCCAATCCCAATTCCTGTAATTTTTCAGGTGTGGGAACACCTTCTTCATCCCAACCCCGCAAACTGTAATATTCGGGCAGCATCACATCCAGTTCCACTACTCTTCCCTTATGTGGACCATCCTTCATAGGTTCATTCAGGAGGCGCGGCGGCAAGGTATCGTCCTGCTTGCTGAAACCTGCCCTTAGATTAAATAACCGTTCCAGATTCCAGATACGATCGCCAACCTGGTAATACTCATCATCGCTAATATCAAGTCCTGTTGCGGTTCTCAGCTGGGCAGCAATTTCCGGCAGGCCAATCGCAAAAGTAACAAACAGGCAAACACCTGCTGAGTCAACCAGTCCGGTAAGATCCTGAAATGCTTTAAGCAGGGCTGCTTTACCCTCAGTGGCATCCGGATCAACTTTTTCGGGTATTCCTAAAACTTCCGGTGAAGTCATATATCCGCGTACATGACACCCCCCCCGATTGGAAGTAGCATAATTCAGGCCTATACCCTGCTGCCCGCGCGGATCATATGCCGGCATTTCCTGTTTCTTTGCAGTCATGGAGTACTCCGGATAACCATATTTTTCTGCCAGACGATAGGAACCTTCTGCCAATTCATCTCCAAAGCCCTCCCGGTAGGCGGTTTTGGTTACCATATCAACCAGTACGGCTCCATCTCCCCAGCGCAAAGGTGCTGCTGTACGAGGTATAATTCCTTTTTCCATCATTTCAGTAGCACAGGCAATGGTGCCACCAAGAGTGATTGGATCCAGGCCCAATTCATTACACAGGAAGTTAGCCTTACAAATAGCTTCAAAATCATCAATGTTCAAATTTGACCCAAAAGTCCAGGTAGCCTCGTATTCGGGCCCTTCCCCAGCACTCTTGAAGGGTCCTTTAGGAATATCAGTTACGCGGCCGCAGCCAATACAACAGCCAAAACAGCCTTTATTTCTTACCAGATATTTTTCCGCCTGATATTCTCCGGATATTTTTTCAGCATTGGGAAAAACTGCAGCTTCGCTGAAATTCTTGACTGGCAAACCACCATGTTCATTTAAAATATTGACCAGAATATTAGTTCCATAAGCCCCCAGACCTTCTCCGGTGACCGGATGTTCATGCAGCTTGCGGCGGGCATCTTTGGCCGCTTCAATAAATGCCTGCGGGTCTTTCACCATCACACTGCCTGTCCCGCGAACTACAATCGCTTTGAGGTTTTTGGAACCCATAACTGCTCCAACCCCTGAACGACCGGCAGCCCGGTGATATTCATTCATAATACAGGCAAACTTAACCAGGTTTTCTCCGGCCGGTCCAATACATGCTACCTTGGCTTCCTCATCAGTTGCTGCTTTAAGCAAATCGGTAGCAGCATAAACATCCTGACCCCACAGTTCATCAGCAGGGCAAAGTTTAACTTCATTATTATGAATCCAGAGATAGACCGGATTTGGTGAACGACCTTCAAAAATAATTCCATCCCAGCCGGCATATTTAAGTTCCGGTCCAAAAGTACCGCCGGAATTGGAGGCTGCAATTGTTCCATTTAAAGGCCCTTTGGTAACAACATTGTAACGCCCGGCTGAACCGGCAAAAGTTCCGGTGAGCGGACCGGTCATGAAGACTATTTTGTTTTCAGGACTCAAAGGGTCTACACTGGCGTCAACTTCTTCCACAAAATATTTAGTACCCAGTCCACGAGCACCAATAAATTTCTCCGCGTATTCTTTATTCAGAGGTTCTGCAACTACAGTTCCAGCAGTAAGATTAACTCGTAGTATATTACCCATCCATGCAAACATATTTATCTTCCCTCCTCCATAACCTCACGGAATTTTTGGGCTGTTTCCCGGCGTTTGTTAAAATTGGCGCTTTTAGCTTCCCGATAGGAAATGGCATTTGACGGGCAATATTTCACACACTCCGGGTCTCCTCCGCAAAGGTCACACTTAATTATTAAATCATGATCGGCATCATAAAAAGTTGCTCCAAATGGGCAGGCAATAGTGCACATTTTACAGCGCAGACAAGTGGAATGATTAACAATTTTGGCGCCGGTAGCAGCGTCAACACTAATGGCACCTACCGGACATACTTCCATACAGGCCGCCACACTGCACTGCTGGCAGACCGCCGGGAAGGAAAAGCCAGTCTTTTCAAAGGCGACAATTGAGATACGGGAACGCAGGGGATTAAACTCCTCGGTATGGACAAACGAACAAATCAGTTCGCAACTGCGACAACCGGTACACTTTTCCGGTTCAACAAAAAGAACTTTGCTCATACATTCCTGATTCCACCCTGCACGGGCAAACCAGCTCTCACTCTCCTTTTGCTTAAATTAGAGGGCATGTAAAACAATTAATTTCCAACCACCCTGGTCATTATTCTTAAACAGTCAGTAACTAAACGCTTCCAATTCCCTCTAATAATAAACCAAGCAATTTTCGTGCCATTTCCGGAGATAAAGCATAACAAAAGGGTGCCAGTTGTAATTCCGGCACCCTATGGCATATACATCATATATTCTTTGTTCGCAATATTGTCACATACCTGTCTTAATTGTAACACCCTAATCACACTAGGGTTACACCACTGTTACACTTCTGAAATCGTTCGATGCTCAAATCCAATAAATCTACCATGCAAATCTCATCGCGAAGATCTGATTCCCGCTGTAGAAGCAGCTTAATTACTTCTGCCGCCTGCATACTGGCAATGGTTGCTGCAGTAAAAGACAAAGTCCCCTGTTCCTTTTCGATTCCCTGCCGGTTTGTATCCCCATATAAATAATGCAAGCTATTGTCTCCGGGCATTATCACGGTAATATGACCATACCATCCACCTACTGCTCCATGGACCAAAGGGATAGCCGCCTGAGCACACGCTTCGGCTAAAGCCATGCGGGCAGAAACATTATCCAGTGCGTCTACCATTACCTGCTGCTGTTTAAACAATTCCGGATCACTATCCTGCCAGCGCGATGCAAATGTCGCTAATGCAATAGCCGGGTTAATCACCTGAATATACTCCCGACATACTTCCGCCTTGCTTAAACCCAGATTAGCATAGCTGGAAAACAACTGCCGATTCAGATTGCTTTCACTGAATACATCCGGATCCCATACACTGATATGACCAACCCCCATGCGAGCCAGATGATTAATTACATATAACCCCAGACCCCCGCAACCACAAACTCCCACACGTGCATCCATAAGCTTTAGCTGTTCTTCCGGGCTTATGGCCTTTATATTGCGTACATAGCGCTGCGGTATAAGTCCTTTCCGCAAACGCTCTTTTTCTATTTCCTGAGGAGACAGTCTTTTTTCTCTGGAAATATTCAGTATTTCCTGCCATTCATCCTGAAGCGGGTCATGAGCAGTCATTTTAACCACCTCCAACCATAGGAAAAATGGATAGGGTATCTCCTTCCTTCAAGACCTCATCAGCATTAGCAGCCAGGCCATTTAGAAAAACAACTCCCAATTCCTTGCGCGGGATTCTCAGATGATCAATGACCCAACCTACTGTACAGTCTTCATTAAGCTCCATATCTCTTTCCCGGAAACGTCCCTTGCGAAAAGTAGCAAACAGTTTAACCTTAACCCGCATCTTTTCAGCTCACCTCCGTAACAGAGCTTTTGTATTGCTTATTTATGCCTGTCATGATTACAATTTGGTCCGTGATGGTGATGATGATTATGACTGCAATTGTCATCACAGCAATGATGAGCATGGCCTTCGGGTCTGATACCAGCCTCATCCAACTGCGTGATAACCTGTTTACGAACCGAGGCCAGATAAATTTTATACAGTTTTTTCTGTTCAGCCAGCTCCTTTTCCGAAAGCCCCACCGTTTTCTTCCTGGCAGCCAATTCATTTATGCGTTTGATTAAATCTTCCGTTATCATCAGCTACACCTCGTTTATTTAAACTATAAACTTCTAATCTTTAGCATTCTTATTCCAATTTCATCATAGCATTCAGTAAAAATTACAGCAAACGGAATAGCATTTCCACTGGTTTAACATTTAAAATGTAATCAGGCGAATATATAAAAAATTACCTCCCGTTCTTTTTTGACCAAGCGTTTGTTTATTTAACTTGTACTCCCAAATTTAATTAGTTAACATATTTAGGGGATTGAGCAGACGGTTTTGAATAAATCCAAAAACACAGAAAGGAATTATGGATTATGAAAACCATCCGAGTAGAAGATGCAGTTGGAACAGTTTTGTGTCACGATATAACCAGAATTGTACCAGGTGAATTCAAGGGCCCTGCCTTCAGGAAAGGGCATATAATAACCCCGGAAGATATTCCTGAGTTACTCAAACTGGGTAAAGAGCATATTTATGTTTGGGAATTGGGTGCAGGTATGGTTCATGAAGACGATGCTGCCATCAGACTGGCTAAAGCTATAATGGGCAACGGCTTATCAATGAGCGAACCACGCGAGGGGAAAGTTAATCTTATTGCTACCAGCGATGGCATGTGTGTTATAAATGAAGATTTATTAATGGAAATAAACTTGATAGAAGAAGTGGTAGTAGCTACCCGTAACCACCGCCGTCCGGTTAAACTGGGTGAGGTGGTAGCCGGTGTTCGTGTAGTACCATTGGTATTTCCACAGCAACATTTGGAAAGAGTGGAAACCCTGTGTCATCAACATGAAGTCATTGAAGTCAAACCCTTTAACCCCTATAAAGTTGGTATCGTAACCACCGGCAATGAGGTTTTCTCAGGATATATTGAGGATAAATTCGGGCCAGTGCTGGAGGAAAAAATAAAAAAATATAACTGCAGCCTGCAAAAACAAATTATTGTACCTGATGATCCTCAGCAAATAACCCATTCTATTTTGGAATTAATAAATCAAGGGGCCGAAATGGTATTAATCACCGGAGGAATGTCGGTAGACCCTGATGATTTAACTCCCGCTGCAGTTAGAGCAACTGGAGCAGAGATTATTACTTATGGAGCACCGGTACTGCCAGGTGCAATGCTAATGGTCGCCTATATGGGAGATCTGCCGATTCTGGGGTTGCCTGGTTGTGTAATGTACAGTAAAATAACTATTTTTGATTTAATAATGCCTACTATATTAACTGGCGAAAAGATAACCCGTGCTATGATCGCCCGTCTGGGTATGGGCGGACTTTGCCTCAACTGTCCTCAATGTCATTATCCCGCCTGTGGCTTTGGTAGTGGTGCATAAGGGTAGACACTGCAAAACTGCCAAAGAATTCCCTTTAAATATTTAAAAGTATTTATTATGTTCCCATAGCGCATAAAATTCTGCCAAACCATAGATGCTACTTATTAAAAGAAGCTGAAAGGAGGCTATTTATGAAAACGCTGTGGAAAGGTGCCGTAAGTTTTGGCCTGGTCAATATTCCGGTAAGCATGTATGTGGCTACCGAAAACAAGGACCTCAAATTTCATTATCTGCATTAGGAATGTATGGCACCGGTCAATTACAGAAAAGTTTGCTCCAAATGTGAAAAAGAGATAAAACCCGATGAACTGGTTAAAGGTTATGAATTTCAAAAAGGCAGTTACATCGTTATCAATGAAGAAGATTTAGCCCGTATTCCGCAGGAAAACACCAAAACTATTGACATTCTGGATTTCGTAAAACTGGAGCAGGTTGATCCGATTTATTTTGATAAAAGCTATTACCTGGAACCTTCTTCGGGCGGTGATAAAGCCTACACCCTGATTGTTGAAGCTATGCGCAAAATCGGCAATACCAATATTGACATTATTCCTTGTTCAATCAAAAGCTCTTTATCCCGTCCCTCTCCAAAATCCTTAATCAGCCCTCTGATAGCCTTTCCTTCCATCAGAGGCCTTAGAAAGTCCATGATCTCTTCAAAGGGGATATTCTGCAGTTCCAGATTATCTATTTGTGGTTCATAAGTCCCCGAGTTCCACTCCGCTTTATAACTGGTATAGCTCTGCCCTTCTTCATAATGATTCTCAAAGATATACACCCGGTCTACTCCGGTAGCCTCGCCCAGTAAAGCCAGACATTTGTTAATGGCATCATAAAAATCGCTGTTAACCAACAATTCATTAGTAGCCGCAGAAATACTGCTCCGTATCTTTTCCTTTAACAATAACTGCTCCTGAGCATGTTTTCTTTTAGTAATATCACGGGTTATTCCAATTAACCCCATTATTTCTCCATACTCATTATAAAAAGGAGTTTTAACCGTCTCCGCCTCCATCACCGATCCGTCTGCCAGGGTTATAGTCTCCTCGTTCATACAAGTCTCATTGAGCATCAACATTTCCTGATCTTTCTGAATAAAAAATCCGGCCAGTTCCGGGTCTTTTATAAAATCAAAATCAGTCCTGCCGATAATCTCCTCTTCGGGTATACCAATAGCTTTATGGGCAAAAGCACTATTACAGCCTAAATATATGCTGTTAGTATCTTTATAAAAAATCAGATCCGGCGCCGCATCTATTAACGATTTAAGAAAATTTTTCTGTTTCAGAAGGTCATGTTCCAATTCCCGCTGTTCAGTAATATCCCTGGTGATTCCCGTAGTCCCGATTATTTCCCCCCGTTCATTAAACACCGGTGTCTTAAAGGTGCTATGCAACCGCTCAACTCCGTTAATTATTAGTATTTCTTCGATATTTAATTGTTTTCCACTGGTCATTACCTGCTGGTCATCATTTATAAAGGAAAAGGCTAAGTCCTGTGGCCAGATATCCAGATCGGTCTTTCCAATAATATCTTTTGCAGATATTTCTACATTGAGTTCAAATACCCGATTCACTTCAATATATTTTCCCTGGGGGTCTTTAAACCAGGCCATAAACGGCAGGTTGTCTAAAATGGCTTGCAGCTGACTGCGTGTACGGCTCAATTTCAACTGTGATTCCTTTATACTGGTAATGTCCAGTAATACACTTAACAAATAGTTTTGCCCGGATAATTCCAAATAATCTACAGACGCGACAACATAGACTAGACAGCCATCTTTTGAATATATGGTCATTTCCTTATTGCGTATATAGCCGTTACGATTTAATTCATCTTTAAGTAATTCTCTGGATTCAGATGAGAAAATACCCAAATCCGAAGAAGTCCTGCCAATAACCTCTTCACGGATATAACCCAGAGCGTTTAGAAAGGAGGTGTTAACATCTATGTATTCACCGCTGTCAATTTTACTGATAGCCATTAAAGCCGGACTGACACTAAAGGCCTTGGAAAACCTTTCGTTAGCTCGTTTTATACGAGTCAGATCTTTACTAATTCCGAAAAATACTGATTGTCCCTGCCATAATCCTTTTACTACTCTGGTTTCAACCGGTATATATCTTCCGTCTTTCGTAAAAAGTGGCAGATTGCAATCATTGCGCTCACCGGAAATCATAGCCTGAAAAATCTGCAATACCTCATCATATCTTTCCGGGGGATGCAATAAAAACAGGTCTATGCCAACTAATTCCTGCTGGCTATAACCCATATCCCTGCATACACATAAATTGATATCAATTACTTTTCCGTCTTCAGAAATAACAAATAGAAAATCATCAATGGCATTAAAAAGTATGTCATAACTGGTCGATATTTGTTGGTTGTTATCAAACTCAGAATTACTCAGCATTTCCTCCCCCTTTGCCCAAAAAGCAAACTGTATATCTTTTCCCCAATCTGACTTTAAATATAATATATCGCCATTATTTTCGTCTATAGTAAAACAAATAGCTATCTTCTAACTCTCTTCGGACAAACACAAAATCTGCACAAACCTAGTATAATAACCTATGTTTCATATAATCGACATTTTAGCTAACTTTGCTCCCAGGCAGATAGTTAACCGGTATAACCGAGGTGAAAATGAAATGTCCGTTTCCCTGGCTTTGACTAATATTTCAGTCGGTAAAAGTGCAAAAATTACAGACATTTTAACTATTGGTAAAAATCGCCGCCGATTATTGGATTTGGGGTTCATACCCGGTGCAACAGTAACGGTAATTCGTCGCAGCCCATCCGGTAATCCCACTGCCTATTTAATTAAAGGTGGATTAATAGCCCTGCGAAATGAAGATGCCAGTCAAATCATAGTGGAAATAATAACCTAAAAAGGAGATATCTATGGTTAAAGCTGCATTTCTGCCCGGCCCGATTATGAACCATCAACCTGAACGTAATAACTTCGTTATAGCTCTGGCCGGGAATCCCAATGTAGGCAAAAGCACAGTTTTTAACCGCTTAACCGGTCTCAATCAGCATACCGGTAATTGGCCGGGAAAAACTGTATTAAAAGCTGAAGGCACTTTTTCATATCGTAATCATCGCTATAAGCTGGTTGACCTGCCCGGTACCTACTCGTTGTATGCCAACTCTGCTGATGAGCAAACTGCCCGGGATTTTATCTGTTTTTCCAGGCCGGATGTAACCCTGGTAGTTTGTGATGCTACCTGCCTGGAACGCAACCTCAACCTGGTGCTGCAAATATTGGAGATTACTGACCGGGTAGTTGTCTGTGTTAATCTGCTGGACGAAGCGAAAAGAAAATCAATTCATGTGAATATTGACCAGCTGGCTTCAGAATTAGGAATACCGGTAATAGGAACTACAGCTCGAAATGGCGGAGGTTTGTTAGAGCTAAAGAATACTCTTCATGATATGGTCAGCGGAAAAATTGTTACCCAACCCCGACAGGTCACCTATGACCAGGAATTGGAAAACCTCATTAGCAAACTTGAAAACAGACTGGCTCCCTGGTTACCGGAAGGAATTAATAGCCGCTGGGTAGCTCTGCGCATATTGGAGAGAGATTTTACTATTCTGGAACATATCATGATTAACCGTAAGCCTGAAAAATTCCCCCTGCAGATAATTCAGGAAGGTATCGCCCTATGTCTGCAATAAATAATCACCCCTTACTGCTGCTTCACGAAATTGAACCTTTACTTCCTGATAATGCTTCCCATATCAGAGATCGGATTGTCAGCAGTATTTATCAGCATGCCGAAGAAATTTCCAGTCAGGTTGTCAGTAATGAAAATACCTGGCGGAACAGCCTGGAGTTTAAACTGGATAACATACTAACCTCCAGATGGTGCGGTTTCCCAATTATGATTTTGTTATTAACCCTGATTCTATGGATAACCATATCCGGAGCCAACTATCCTTCTCAGCTATTGGCACTTGGACTTTTCAAACTTGAAGGATACCTGCTGCACCTGATGACGGCTGCTGCTGCACCTGCCTGGTTAACCGGTGTTCTGATCCTGGGGATGTATCGTTCCCTGGCCTGGGTAGTTTCGGTTATGTTGCCCCCGATGGCAATATTTTTTCCCCTTTTTACGCTGCTGGAAGATCTGGGTTACCTTCCCCGTGTGGCCTTTAATATGGATAACCTCTTTCGCCGGGCGGGAGCCCACGGTAAACAATGTCTGACCATGTGCATGGGATTTGGCTGCAATGCCGCCGGAGTTACTTCCTGCCGTATCATCGACTCTCCGCGGGAAAGATTAATTGCCATACTTACCAATACCTTTTCGGTTTGTAATGGCCGCTTTCCCACCCTGATTGCACTGGCTACCATTTTTATGGGTACAATGTTTTCCCGGGCTTATAGCTCCATAGTAGCGGCACTAGTGGTTGCATCCTTAATAATGATCGGAATATTTACCAGTTTACTGGTTTCCAGCTTGTTATCCCGGACCCTTTTACGAGGAATTGCTTCCTTTTTTGTTCTGGAGCTGCCTCCGTTTCGCAAACCCCAACTGGGGCAAATCCTCATTCGCTCCCTGCTGGACCGTACTCTTTTTGTACTCTGGCGTGCCGTGGTCATAGCTGCACCTGCCGGGGCTCTGACCTGGATACTGGCCAACAGCTGGATTGGTGATAGCACAATATTTGCTTATATGGCTGCTTTCCTTGACCCTTTGGGCAAAATCATGGGCATGGACGGCATTATCCTCATCGCCTTCCTGTTGGGCCTGCCGGCCAATGAAATTGTACTGCCGATATTGATCATGGGATACTTGTCAGCCGGCCATATTCTCGAACTGGACAGCCTGAATGCTTTGGGGAAATTGCTGCTTGATCACGGCTGGACCTGGATCACTGCCCTGTGTGTAATGTTATTTTCCCTATTGCATTTCCCCTGCGGAACTACCATTTACACCATTTTCAAAGAAACCAAAAGTATGCGCTGGACCTTGCTGGCCACCCTGCTTCCCCTGGCGCTGGGAATACTGGTAACCATAATCGTCAGCCAAACCGCACAACTCCTGCTTTAGAAGCAGGGGGAGAAGCAAGGAGATGTTCGAGATTAATGAAAAAGTATCATAAATGTCATCCTGAGGAGCTGTAGGCGACGAAGGATCTCTTAATAATCCCCAACAGCGTAAATCAACATAGTAGCGGAAACTTTCAGCAGTCTCGGACATTCTTTCTGCTTCTCTCAAATGCGTTGTGGACATCTTTCTTCCAGCGGGCAGCCAGAGCATAGCGGGTTCTTACGGCAATGGCGTTTGGCGTGTTCAACAATCAAGGCATGGAACTCCTGATATATATGGATATCCTGGGGAATGTTGGCTTGAATTTGTCGCTGCAGGGTGTCATAAGCGGCAGGTAAATTATACCCCAGACGATAAAGAATTCGTCTGGTATAGGCATCAATTACGAAAAAAGGTTTATCCAGAGCATAAAGCAGAATAGAATCAGCAGTTTCAGGACCTATTCCCTTAACGGCCAGTAATTCCTGGCGCAACAAATCACCCTCAACCTGCCTGGCTTTATCTATATCATACTCATATCTCTCATACCATTCGGTTAGAGCCTTAAGTTTCAATACCTTTTGATTATAATAACCACTGGGCCGGATTATCCGCGCCAATTCTTCCGAACTGGCCTTGGCAATATACTCAGGTGACAAACAATCACCAAAATTACAAATCGCCTTCTCCACATTGGCCCAGGCGGTATTCTGGGTTAATATAGCACCCACCATCATTTCAAAGGGGGTTTGAGCCGGCCACCAGCACCTGGGACCATAAGCATTCAACAAAGTATTAAATATTTCCAGCATCCCAACCTCCATGTTACACCGGGACGT
>JAAYBS010000032.1 GCA_012718855.1 Syntrophomonadaceae bacterium | reverse complement strand
GACGGTTCTGCTGTCCCTTATCCCCTTCGACCTCCAACCTTTTACCAATAAAAAACGTATAGAATAGAAATATTGAGGAATAGTTAATAATAGTCAAATAATCGAAAATAGCGAACTAATTTGGCCTGTTATAAAGTTTTAGCTGAACAAATCCATGCATTACAATATATTAAAGTCAACAAAGGTCAAAGAAGGAGACGCTTATGAAAAAAAGTCTGGCTGATAGAATTGAACAGTATATCAAAGTATTAATTGATCATAGTGAGTCAAACCAGATTGAAATCCAAAGGGCCGAGTTGGCAGAGACATTCAATTGCGCGCCATCTCAGGTAACTTATGTGCTGGCTACGCGATTTACTGAGCGGGAAGGCTATGTAACTATTAGTCGCCGGGGAGGCAAAGGTTATGTTCGTATAACCCACTGTGAGGATACCGCCAGTTTAAGGGAGTTTGCTGAACTGTCCGGATTTATTGATGAATTGGTAGCTAATAAGGCTATTTCACAGGTAGAAAAAGATCTATTAATTTATCTTCTGGCTAATGCTTTTAAAGACTTGAATTATCAACAAAAGAGTCAAGTTTATGATGGTATAAAACAGGCAATAATTGCCTATGTTAACCTGGATGACTAAGGGAGGTACGGAGATGAATTGTCAAGAGTGCAACCAAAGACCGGCAACTATTCATCTAACCCAGATGTTTAATGGCAAAAAGGAAGAAACGCATCTGTGTGAATATTGTGCAGCTAAAAAGGGTGCCATGTTATTTAATGCTGATGAGTTCTCAATTCCTAATTTATTAGGCAGTTTCCTGGGTTATCAGGTTAATCTGCCGGGAGCAAAGGAAGCGCAAACACCACCTAATATTTGTACTAGTTGTGGCAGCTGTTTTGCTGATATAACTAAAACAGGAAAACTGGGCTGTGCTGATTGTTATAACACTTTTGTTCAGGAACTGGAGCCTACCTTAAGGCGTATCCATGGTAACAGTCAGCATATTGGGAAAATACCTGCCCGGGGCGGGGGAAAAGTTCTAATTAAAAAACAAATCGAGAAACTCAAAGAACAATTACAAGAGGCGGTTGCCAGTGAAAAATATGAACTAGCTGCTGAAATTAGAGATTCAATTAAAAACATGGAAAAGGAATTGGGTTAAAGGGGGGCTCATATTGAAAAACGACTTCTTGAATAGTACTTACGTTGGCTGGATGGAGCAAGGCCCGGAATCCAATATTGTTATAAGCAGTCGGGTACGGTTGGCCAGGAATCTGCAAAATATGCCGTTTCCTCAACGAATGGATGAAAAAAGCGGCTTGGAATTAATAAATTTAATTAAAAAAGCCTGGCAGACCGATGAAAAATCCATACTGAAAGATCTGAACTGGTTTAGTTTTGATGAGTTATCAGATTTGGATAGAACCATTTTAATGGAAAAACATCTGATCAGCCCCGGACATGCTCAGTCTGATAAATCATATAATGGATTGCTGGCAAATCAGGATGGTTCAATATCTATAATGATTAATGAGGAAGATCATCTAAGAATCCAGTGTTTATTGCCCGGTTTGCAGGTACAGGAATGCCTGCAGAACGCTAATGAAATAGACGATATCCTGGAACAACATCTTGATATAGCTTTTGACGAACAGCGGGGATATTTAACTTCCTGTCCTACTAATGTAGGTACGGGCATGAGAGCATCAGTTATGCTGCATTTACCGGCAATTGCTATCACCGGGCAGTTAAATCAGCTGGGTCATCATATAAATCAATTAGGTATGATTGTACGAGGTATTTATGGCGAAGGCAGTGAGGCTACCGGTAATTTCTTTCAGTTATCCAACCAGATAACTCTGGGACAAATGGAACAGGATATTGGCAGTAATCTGGTAGCTATGACCCGTCAGATTGTACAACAGGAACAGATATTACGTGATAATCTTAACCGGCATATGCGTATACAAATGGAAGACCGGGTTGGAAGGGCTTATGGAGTTTTAACCAATGCCCGCATGATTACTTCCAATGAAGCTCTGACACATTTATCAGATTTAAGGTTGGGCGTTGATCTGGGAATAATTGAGGATATTAGTCTATCAGCCCTTAATGAGTTGATGGTAGCCATTCGTCCGGCTCATTTACAAAAAAGAGCCGGCAATCAGATGGACCCGCTCGGTCGTGATGTTAACCGGGCCAAAGTTATTAAAGAGATACTGCAGTCAGGTCAGAATCCTGTTCAGACTGCAGATGAATAGGAGGGATTTAATATGTTTCGTAGATTTACACAGCGGGCTCGTAATGCCATAATGCATGCTCAGGAGGAAGCTCGTCAATTAAACCACGCTGCAATTGGAACTGAACATATTCTACTGGGTTTACTGGGAGAAGGCGAAGGAATTGGTGCACGGGCTTTATTAAGTTTGGGTATCGATTTGGATAAAGTGCGCGAAGAAATAATTCAGGTAATGGGAACCAATGAGGGTCAGATGGAAGAAGCTGACGGCGATTTACCTATTACACCCCGCGCTAAAAAGGTAATTAACCTGGCTTATGATGAGGCCCGTTTGCAGGGGGTAAATTATGTAGGTACCGAGCATATTTTGTTAGCCTTGTTAAGAGAAGAAGAAGGCGTAGCTGGTCAGGTATTGCTGGCTATGAATGTTAAGTTGGATGATTTAAGACAGCAGGTGATGAATCTGCTGGGGGGTGAACCCCAGACTGGAAACAGTCAGCCTGCTTACCAGGAGATAAATCCGGGTACAACTATGCCAAACCCGGGTAAGCGTAAACCAAAAAGTAAAACTCCTACTCTGGATGGTTTTAGTCGCGACTTAACTCAGGATGCCATAGAAGGGCGCCTGGATCCGGTTATTGGACGTAACGAGGAAATCCAAAGAGTAGTTCAGGTGCTTTCTCGTAGAACGAAGAATAATCCAGTCTTAATTGGTGACCCGGGAGTAGGGAAAACTGCTATTGTAGAGGGATTGGCACAACGTATTGTTGAAAATCAGGTGCCGGAAACCCTGAGTAATAAACGGGTAGTAGCGTTGGACCTTTCTGCCATGGTGGCAGGAACCAAATATAGGGGTGAATTTGAGGATCGGTTAACTAAAATTGTCAATGAAATAAGAACCGCCGGGGATGTAATCATTTTTATAGATGAATTGCATACCATTGTAGGTGCAGGGGCGGCAGAAGGAGCTATTGATGCAGCCAATATCTTAAAACCTTCTCTGGCTCGAGGTGAATTTCAATGTGTAGGGGCAACTACCCTGGACGAATATCGTAAGCATATAGAAAAAGATGCTGCATTGGAAAGAAGGTTCCAACCAATTGTTGTTGATGAACCTACTCTGGAGGAAAGTGTTGCAATATTAAAAGGATTACGGGATCGTTATGAAGCGCATCATGCTGTAAAAATAACTGATGAAGCTATTGAAGCAGCAGTTCATTTGGCTTCGCGTTATATTAGTGATCGCTTTCTGCCGGACAAGGCAATTGATCTGATTGACGAGGCTTCTTCACGAGTACGTTTAGCTAATTATGTATTACCCGATGAGCTAAAGGAAATGTCACAACGCCTGGAAGCAATAATTAATGAGAAGGAAGAAGCCATAAACGCTCAGGAATATGAGCAGGCTGCCAACCTGCGGGATGCAGAACAAAAATTGAGAGATGAAATTGATAACCAGCGCAAGGAATGGATAAATAAGCGCAGTCTGGAAGTTGGTCTGGTAACCGAAGAGGAAATTGCAGTAATTGTGTCCAGTTGGACCGGAGTTCCGGTCAGCAAACTGGCGGAAGAAGAAAGTCAGCGTTTAATAAATCTGGAAGAAATATTGCACCAACGGGTTATTGGTCAGGATGAAGCGGTTAAAGCAGTATCAAGGGCAGTTCGCCGGGCACGCGCCGGATTGAAAAACCCTAAGCGTCCTATCGGGTCATTTGTATTTTTAGGCCCGACCGGGGTGGGCAAAACTGAGCTGGCCAGAGCACTGGCAGAAGCCATGTTTGGCAATGAAGACGCTATTATTCGCCTGGATATGTCTGAATACATGGAAAAACACTCAGTAGCGCGTATGGTCGGCTCGCCTCCCGGATATGTTGGTTATGATGAAGGAGGACAATTAACTGATAAAGTTCGCCGTAAGCCCTATTCAGTAATACTAATGGATGAAATAGAAAAAGCTCATCCGGATGTCTTTAATATATTATTACAGGTATTGGAAGATGGCCGTCTGACTGATGGGCAGGGACGTACGGTTGATTTCCGCAACACCGTAGTAATAATGACCTCCAATGTAGGCGCCGAGTCTATCCGGGCCTCCAAAAAAGTAGGCTTTACCAGTGAACATGGCAGTGAGGCTGATTATAATAAAATGAAGGATCAAATGCTGGATCAGATGAAACGCACTTTCAGACCGGAGTTTTTAAACCGGGTTGATGAAACTATTGTGTTCCAATCGCTGGAGGAAGAGGAACTTAAGCAAATAGTAGATTTATTGCTGGTAGATTTACAGAAAAGAATTGAGGAAAATGGGTTTACAGTTGAGGTTACTGATGAAACCCGGGCGCTCATTTTGAAAAAGGGTTATGACCCCGTATTCGGAGCACGACCACTAAAACGCGCCATACAAAATCTGGTTGAGGATAGAGTCTCAGAGGAAATTCTTCAGAGAACCGTGCAACCGGGAGATAAAATAGTTATAGATGCTCATGATGATGAAATTGTAATTTCAAAATCATAATCTGGTATGTTTATGGGCTCCTCTAAACGAGGAGCTTTACTTTTTTATTTCTTCTAATAGTTGACGGAAAAATACAGAAAATGATTTAATGCCCTATTGTATTACATAGAGTATAATAATTGTTAGGTGATAAATGTGGCAAAATTATCAAGTAAATATGTATGCAATAGTTGTGGTTATGAAGCTTTAAAATGGATGGGCAAGTGCCCGGGTTGTGGTAATTGGAACTCTTTTATTGAAGAAATCATTGACCGGAAAGAAACCCGAGCCATAACAAAAGACTCACAGGCTGTTCCTTTGGATACCGTAATCTCTGATGATACATTTCGCTTTAGCAGCGGCATTGGTGAATTGGATCGGGTCTTGGGGGGAGGCATTGTACCGGGTTCGCTCATTCTGTTGGGTGGAGATCCGGGAATTGGCAAATCCACTTTATTGCTGCAGGTAGCCGATGCTATTGCCCGTGATGGCAAACGGGTTTTATATGTTTCAGGAGAAGAATCTCTGAAACAGCTTAAAATGCGTTCACTAAGGTTAGGAATTACGGCTGCACAAAATATATATTTATCTGCGGATCAGGATATTGATGCCCTGGAAAATCTGTTACTAGATATTGCTCCGGAAGTAGTAATCATAGACTCGATCCAGACAGTTTTTTCTTCCAATATTTCTTCCATACCGGGCAGTGTAAGTCAACTTCGAGAATGCACTGCACGTATCATGGAATATGCCAAAAAGTCTGACCGGGCATTTTTCCTGGTAGGACATGTTACCAAAGAAGGTGCCTTAGCTGGACCCAAAGTACTTGAGCACATGGTGGATGTAGTAGTATATTTTGAAGGTGAGAAGAATTTTGCCTTTCGATTGTTAAGGGGAGTTAAAAATCGCTTTGGGTCTACTGATGAAATTGGGCTAATGGAGATGAGTAGTCAGGGACTTATGGAAGTTACCGATCCCAGCTATGTTTTTACGACTTCAGGATTAGATACGGCAACTGGTACAGCAATTGCTGCCAGTTTTGAAGGCAGTCGCCCCATGTTAATCGAAATACAGGCTTTAGTTGCTGCCTCAGGTCCGGCTTATGCCAGACGTATGGCTTCCGGAATTGACCAGAATCGGTTATCATTAATCATTGCCATACTGGAAAAACGACGTGGTTATCCACTGGCCAGTCAGGATGTATATCTTAAAGTAACCGGGGGGCTATTTCTTAAAGATCCATCAGTGGATTTGGCTATTGCAGCGGCTATTATTTCCAGCTTCAGGGATAAACCGCTGCCTCGTGACACTGTTTATGTGGGCGAACTTAGTTTATCCGGTCAGATAAGGCCGGTTCCCTTTCTGGAACAACGACTGAAGGAAATTGAGAGAATGGGGTTTAAACGGGTTATATTACCAGAAAGTATATCTGGTCGGTTACCAAACAACCTGCCTGGGATTGAATGTCTGGGAGTCAAGACCATTGATGATTTTATAGAAAGGATTACGGAGGGATAATAGTGGTAGATGAACTTTATCAGGGTAATTTTCGTAAGTACCTGCAGATGTTGGCTCCAGGGACCCTGTTTCGTCTGGGAATCGAAAACGTAGTGCAGGCAAATACCGGTGGACTTCTCGTAGTAGGAGACTCAGAGGAACTACTAAATATTGTAAGCGGTGGTTTTCGGATTGACTGTGAGTTTACACCCGCACGTCTGTACGAACTGGCTAAGATGGATGGGGCCATTATTCTAAGCAAAGATGCCAGTAAAATATTAATTGCTAATGCCCAGCTTAACCCTGATGACATTCCCTCCAGTGAGACCGGTATAAGACATCGTACTGCAGAACGGGTAGCCCGTCAGACGGGTGAGTTTGTTATAGCTATTTCCCAGCGCCGGCAAGTGGTGACCCTGTATCAGGGCACGAATACCTTTCGGCTGAGAGATTTGGCTACCATTTTAGCCAAGGCCAACCAAGCCTTGCAGACTCTGGAGAAATACCGTAATGTTTTGTCTCGCGAGCTGCAGCGCATGGGAGGATTGGAATTTGAGGACATGGTAACCGTAGCTGAAGTTTGTGAGATATTACGCCGCAGTATGAAGGTATTACATATTGGTCAGGAGATAGAAAACTATCTGGTAGAACTGGGCTCCGAGGGGCGTCTGGTTAAGATGCAGCTTGAAGAACTGGTGGCTAATGTGCAGGATGAAGCCTTGTATATCATCCAGGATTATTCGCAGAATTCGGATAAAACGCCGGAGGAGATAATGAATAATATGTTACGTGCTTTTGAAGAGGATGTATCTGATTCCGTATTCATTGCAAAAATGTTGAGTCTGGGAACTACCAGCAGCTATCTTGATCAGCAGGTATCTCCGCGCGGTTACCGTATGTTACAAAAACTGCCCCGCATACCGGTTTCCATTATTGATAACCTGGTAGAAGAATTTGGCCTGTTGAGTCAGATACTGCATGCTACCATTGAAGAGCTGGATGATGTTGAAGGAATAGGTGAAGTAAGAGCTCGTTCCATTAAAAATGGTCTGAAAAGAATGCAGGAACAACTGTTGTTGGAATACATGGTTTAACCGGAGACAATATTAAATAATATGATAAAAAACCGCCGTTAAGCGGTTTTTATTTGTTACTTCTGCCTTTCCTTTATCCTAGGTCATATTATATACTCCCAGGGCGGAAGCCTTTTTATATTCGGTAATAAAAACATCATATAGATTAATATTTAAAGTGTTGCACAAAGCTGCAGAATAGAAGAGTAATTTACCTAATTCACTAATTATGACATCCTCACAATTGTTACACATGACTCCGCGCAAATGATTATCCATATGCTGGCGTAACTCCTCAATGGAATTAACATTATCAGGGATTTGCAATTTGGTTGCCTCTACACTCATACAACCGCAATCAGTAACTGACTTAACTACTGCACGATTTACCCGACAGTTAGCTTCCGATAATTTTGATAAAATATCTAAAATGCTATGATGTCTGATTAACAAATCACCAACTACATTTTGAAACTCATCACAGATCAAGTCTTTCATCAGCGAACTTGCCTCCCCTACTCGGTGATTAATAACCATTATATCCCCCGATAAAAAGCCTGTCAATTCAAGCTTGCCTAAGACTGGCGTGAAATAAAAATGCAAATAGCATAACCCTGACGGCATGACCATCCTACTTAAATTAGTAATACTGGTATAATATAACATATTTTGAGTCAAAATAGAAGAGGAGGTGTATAAAAATGAAAAACCGCAGACGTTATTCCGGACCATTGGTAATAATAGCCATATTGATCGGAGTATGGGCAGCTTACATGGCAAATATGATTTGGAATTTATCTTATAGTTATTTGGGATTAATCGGTATAGGGAGTCTGTTAGCTTCTTATATTTTTACCAGGTGGACACTGAAACAGATACGCTCATTTTTTAAAGACTTAAACCGACGGGTAGACAATACATCGTTGGAGGCATTATTGGGAGGAACACTGGGATTATTATCCGGCATCACCGTAGCAGTTCTTTCCAGCTTTCCGCTATCATTATTGGGAGGACCTGGGACGGCAATGACTATTGTGGTGCTGATTATAGCAGTATATTTGGGACTAAGCATTGGCAGCCGCCGAGCACCGGAAATATGGAATAGTATTATGCGAGGGGAATTTTCCGATATAAAGGATCATGAATTAGGCTTACAGAATAAAGTTCTCGATACCAGTGCCATAATCGATGGGCGTATATATGATGTTTGCCTGAGCAAATTTTTAGAGGGCGTCTTAATTGTACCCACTTTTGTTATTGAAGAATTACAGCATATAGCTGACTCTGCTGACCCAGTCAGGCGCAACAAAGGCAGACGAGGTCTGGAATTGCTATCAAAAATGCAGAAGCACTTACTTATAAAAATTGATATAATAGAGGTCACAGACACGGCTATCCTGGAAGAAAAAGAAGTCGATGCAAAATTAATACGACTGTGCAAGCAGCTTCAGGCTGGTATCATCACTAACGATTATAACTTAAATAAAGTAGCAGATTTACAGGGAATCAAGGTTTTAAATATTAATGAACTGACTAATGCAGTCAAAATGATTGTTTATCCGGGTGAAACCATGCGGGTTACTATCATCAAAGAAGGTCGTGAAAATGCTCAGGGAGTAGGTTATCTGGAAGATGGCACTATGGTAGTGGTTGAGGATGCCGGACAACAGATTGGCCATGACCTGGAAGTAATAGTAACCAGTGTTTTTCAAACTGCTGCCGGACGCATGATATTTACCCGCAAAATCAAAGAAGGATATGTATCTGATCTGGGAACTGGCTTGCACGGCCAAGAGGTGGAATTATATGGCTGACAACCTGCGGGTGGTCATAGCTGCTGCTGGAACAGGCAGCAGGATGGGCGGTAAGGTTAATAAACAATATATGTTGTTAAATAAACGGCCCATATTAACATACTCATTGGACTCATTTGAACAGTCCAGCCTGGTTGATGAAATTTTGATTGTGGCAAAACCGGAAGAAACAGACTATTGCCGGCAAGAAATCGTCGAAAGATATAAATATCGAAAGGTATCCAAAGTGGTCGCTGGTGGCAAGGAACGCCAGGATTCAGTATGGGCAGGTTTACAGGAACTATATAATAATAGGACAGATTATGTGGCGGTGCATGATGGTGCACGGCCGCTTTTCTCGTCTGATTTACTGCAGGCATTATTTACGGAGGCGCAGCAATGGGGAGCAGCTATCCCCGGTGTTTTTGCCCGTGATACGCTAAAAACAGTTGATCATAATAATTTTGTTGACCAAACTTTAGATAGAACCTGTATAATAGCGGTGCAGACCCCGCAAATTTTTAATTACTCCCAACTGTATTCTGCCTATGAGCAGGCCTTCAGGGAGAATTTTCAGGGAACAGATGATGCGGTATTATATGAAAAATTCATAGGTCAGGTTAAAGTAGTAACCGGAGAACCGGCTAATCTGAAAATTACCACCCCGGA
This sequence comes from Syntrophomonadaceae bacterium, assembly GCA_012718855.1. Classification (GTDB taxonomy): domain Bacteria; phylum Bacillota; class Syntrophomonadia; order Syntrophomonadales; family Syntrophomonadaceae; genus JAAYBS01. The sequence continues at coordinate 3,278 of JAAYBS010000032.1, read as the reverse complement.
AGATCTGATTATAGCTGAAAGCCATTTAAAATTCCGCCATATAAGGAGGACATAACTATTGCGAGTCGGTATTGGATATGATGCTCATCGTTTGGTGAAAGAAAGGCCCCTGATTTTAGGGGGAGTAAATATACCTCATACATATGGTTTACTGGGACATTCTGATGCGGATGTACTGGTTCATGCAATTTGTGATGCCCTGTTGGGGGCAGCGGCTTTAGGGGATATTGGACAACACTTTCCGGATAATCAACCTCAATACCGGGGAATAAGCAGTTTAATTCTATTAGCTGAAGTAAAGCAGAAAATTAACCAACAGGGTTGGCAAATTTCCAACATAGACAGTGTTATCATTGCCGAGCAGCCCAAAATAGCACCCTATATTAACGCCATGCGTGAGAATCTGGCCCGCTGTCTGGATATAGATATCAGCCAGGTAGGAGTAAAAGCTACTTCCACCGAAGGCATGGGATATGAAGGTCGCCAGGAAGGTATTTCTGCTCAGGCAATAGCATTATTACATGACATTAGTAAATGAATTGATTCCCTATAAAAACCAGTACAATATACCTTTTGACAGTGGAATCAAATTTGCATCAAAGGGAGGATCACATGAATAAAATGAAAGTAAGATTTGCCCCCAGCCCAACCGGACCCTTACATATTGGCGGCGCTCGTTCCGCACTATTCAATTACCTGATCGCCAGGCATGAACAGGGACAATTGGTAGTGCGTATTGAGGATACTGATCTGGACAGATCAAGTCGGGAATATGAAACTGAAATTCTGGAGTCGCTTCGCTGGCTGGGAATGGAATGGGAAGAAGGTATAGATAAGGGGGGAGAAAATGCTCCCTATCGTCAAACTGAACGGTTGGACATTTATACCGACTATGCCCGTAAGTTGGTGGAAAGCGGACATGCTTATTATTGCTTCTGCAGTGAAGAAGAACTGGAACAGGAACGGCTGCAATTAATGGAAAAAGGGGAAACACCCAGATACCTGGGAAAATGCAGATCACTTAGCCAGGCTGTGCAGGAGGAGAAAAGAAATAGTGGAATAGCCCCGACTATACGCTTCAAAGTACCGGAAAATCAGGTCTATGTTGTTAATGACCTGGTAAGAGGTCAGGTAACTTTTGAAAGTGAAACGGTGGGCGACTTTATTATTATGAAATCAGATGGCATACCTACCTATAATTTTGCCGTAGTAATAGATGATGTATTGATGGGGATTACTCATGTAATCAGAGCTGAAGAACATCTGACCAATACCCCCCGTCAATTAATGATTTATGAAGCACTCCGTTTTAAGCGTCCGGAGTTTGCTCATATATCGCTGATTCTGGGCAATGACCGCCAAAAGATGAGTAAACGTCATGGAGCTACATCGGTTATTCAATACCGGGAAAGGGGATATCTGCCGGAAGCCCTGTTCAACTTTTTGGCTCTGTTAGGCTGGGCTCCACCGGGCGAAGAAGAAATTCTCAGCCGGGAACAAATAATTGCCGCTTTTACGCTGGATAGAGTTTCACGCAGCCCGGCAGTATTTGATATTGACAAACTAAACTGGTTTAATCAGCAATACATAAAACGATTGAATATAGAGGAACTGCATACCCGTCTGAAACCCTTTATTGAAAAATCCCCACTGGTAGGCCAGTTTGAAGCCCTGGGGGACAAGGAACGAACCTTTTTACTGGAGGCAGTTCATGACCGGCTGGTATGTCTGGAAGACATAAATGAATATTTATCAGTTTTTCTAGGGGAAACGGTTTATGAACCGGAAGCTGTGGAAGTTTTAAACCAGGAGGGAGTGGCGGAAGTATTAAAATACTTTGCTGCCAACCTGTCCGAATTTGAGCAGCCCGATGAAATAAAAGCTTATCTGAAAGCTATTGGCAAAGAACTGAAGATAAAGCCCAAGGAAGTATTTATGCCGCTGCGCTGTGCACTGACCGGACAAATGCATGGAGTGGACCTGCATTACCTGATTGGGGTCTGGGGCAAGGCTGAAACCTTAAAACGCCTGCAGGCTGCCCAAAATAAATTTAACCTTTGATTCCACTACAGAAACTGTATAGAGCTTGCTCAACTATAACTCTCTCACCAAATGAAGAGAGCAACGATAACATGTCTTTTGGTTGACATAAATATAATCCCTGCATATAATGCAATTAACTGAATATTATAATTGCCAGGAACGGGAGAAGTAAGCGTTAATCGCTGCCAGAGAGAGAAGGTCACCGGCTGAGAGCCTTTTCACAGTAGGAGAGCGCCGAAATGCACCCGGGAGCAGGTATGTTGAAATATAAAGTAGGCATATCCGGCGAGAGCCGTTAAAAGTTTAAAAAGAGTGGAGCAGTTTATTTTGCTCAATTAGAGTGGAACCACGGAAGTATAAACCTTTCGTCTCTTATGCAGACGAAGGGTTTTTTATTTATATATATTGGGAGGGAGCAAAAAATGTTTAAAACTTTAAGACGGGAGATACAGGTAATATTTGAACGTGACCCGGCTGCACGCAGCGTATGGGAAGTTATATTCTGCTATCCCGGATTTCATGCAGTTATTAACCATCGCATAGCGCACTTTTTCTATCGTTATAAACTATATTTTATTGCCCGATTAATTTCACATATCAGCCGGTTTTTAACCGGAATTGAGATTCATCCGGCAGCTAAAATCGGCAGAGGTTTTTTTATTGATCATGGCAGCGGAGTAGTTATTGGTGAAACCACCGAAATAGGAGATAATGTTACCATATATCAGGGGGTTACGCTGGGAGGTACAGGGAAAGCTAAAGGCAAGCGACACCCCACTATCGGCAATAATGTTGTAATCAGTGCCGGTGCCAAAGTACTGGGATCTTTTACTGTAGGTGACCATGCGAAAATTGGAGGAGGCTCAGTAGTTCTGAAAGCAGTCCCCCCACATTCAACCGTGGTAGGGGTGCCTGGCAGATTAGTGGTTCAGGATGGAGCCAGAGTGGAAGATGGACGTATGGAAGTAGACCTGGAACATCATCTGCTGCCTGACCCGATCGCCGATATGCTGGCAGCTATGCAGGCTAAAATAAATGAACTGGAACAAAGAATTGAAGTTTATGAGAAAGGAGCCAATCCTAATGCGGATATACAATACAGCCAGCGGGCAAAAAGAAGAACTAAAAACATTGAAACCGCATGAAGTAAATATGTATGTTTGCGGACCTACCACCTACAACTATATACATCTGGGCAACGCCAGACCGCTGGTGGTATTTGATACGGTACGCCG
>JAAYBS010000004.1 GCA_012718855.1 Syntrophomonadaceae bacterium | reverse complement strand
TTTATATAGCCATTATCATCCAGCGAATTACGAATGTAACCAATCCTGCCATCCATCATATCGGAAGGTGCTACTATATCACACCCGGCCCTAACATGTGACAAAGCCTGCCGGGCTAAAATCTCCAAGGTAGCATCATTATTTACATAGCCAGACTTATCTGGCAGACCACAATGTCCATGATCAGTATACTCACACAAACAAACATCCGTAATTACTATCAAATCCGGGCAACTATCCTTGATAGCTTTTATGGCCTGTTGAACTACACCATTGTCCTTATAAGATGAACTCCCCACAGCATCTTTGGTTTCAGGGATACCAAACAACAGCACGGCTGGAATTCCCAAATTTTCAACTTCCCTGACCTCATTAACCAAACGATCTACTGATAGTTGATCTACTCCGGGCATGGAAGCCACCGGTAAACACTTATCCTTACCATGAATAACAAACATAGGATAAATAAGATCATTAATTTGCACAGAAGTTTCGGCTACCATAGCCCGCAAAGTTTTCTGAGACCTTAATCTTCTTCCCCGATAGAGTGGATATCCCATACCGTCACCCCTATCCCTGTATTTCTTCCTCGCTCAGATAGCAGGCCGGATCTGCTGCCCATAAATCTCCATGAACTGCCCGGGCTCTGATACGACATCCGGCACATAAAGTTTTATACTGACACTGTCCACATTTTCCAGTTAAATGTTTGTCCTTCTCCCGCAGTTTCACCATTAATTCATCCTCAGATGTCCATATCTGACTGAATGGTTTTTCCCGTACATTACCTACACTGTAATCCTGCCAGAACTGACAGGGATGAACATTACCCTGAGGATCAACATTGGCAAACTTAGTTCCTGCTGAACAACCACCATGCATCCCTAATAACTGAACAATTTCATCCACTCGTTCCGGTTGTTTTTCCCGAATATTATTTAATAAATATATTCCATCCGCATGATTATCAGTGGTTAAAATTTCCACCTGGACTCCACGGTTATGAAGGTCAATGGTTTTTTCCGTAACTAAATTCAGAATATCCCGTTTTTCATCAGCACTGGTATCCATATCTGCCATCTCGGCGCCGCGGCCTGCATAAACCAGATGATACATACAAAAACGAGGAATATTTTCCTTTTCAATTATATTGAAAATCTCAGGCAAATCCTGTTGATTATACTTGTTCACTGTAAACCTGATCCCCGTCTTTACTCCTTCTGCCTGACAGGCCTTAATTCCTTTGATAGCCGCATCAAAAGCTCCCTTATGATTACGAAACTCATCATGGGTAGCCGGTGCTCCATCAATGCTGATACCTACATACTGAAAACCTGCTTCCCTTATCCTGGCTGCTATTTCCCGGTCAATCAAAGTCCCATTACTCGATATTACCGGTCGCAAACCCATTCTGGAAGCCATCTCCCCCAGTTCAAAAATATCGGGACGTAATAACGGTTCCCCTCCGGAAAACAGCAATACCGGCACCTGCATTTGGGCTAAATCCTCAATAAACACCCTGGCTTCATCAGTGCTTAACTCATTATGATAGTGAATATCTTCAGCATGGATGTAACAATGTTTGCACCTTAAGTTGCAACGGTTGGTCATATTCCAAACTACCAGCGGCCGATTTTTATTGGAAAACTGAAGTAACTCAGGCGGAACCTGTCCCTCTATACTGCTATGCTTAATAACATCAGATACTGTTGCGGTTCCACAAAGCAACTTGGTAAATCCTATCATTGTATCTCCTCCCCATGATATAACTACATTTCATCTATAATTGCATTAATTAAACCTTGTATGGTATATTCCTTAGCTACAATATCAACTTTGAATCCGGCTTCACGTGCTGTATCAGCAGTTATCGGACCGATACAGGCCACTTTTACTCTCTGATTAATGTTATTAACATGTTCTCTGCCTATTATCTTAACAAAATTGGTTACAGTTGACGAACTGGTAAAAGTAATGTAATCCATGACCCCATTTTTAATTTCATTCAGGATTGTCTGACTTATATGTACTTCAGATATTGCCTCATATAAAAATACTTCATTAACATGCGCACCCATTTCGCGCAATGAGTCAGGTAATATTGACCGGGCGCCTCTGGCCCTGGGTAACAACACCCATTGCCCGGGTTGAATTTTATTGGCCAGCTCAGCCACAATCCCTTCGGCCCGATATTCATCGGGAACAACATTCACTTTTAAACCACGCCGGGCTAAATTATCTCGGGTTGCCGGGCCAATAGCCGCTATATTAACCCCTCCTAAATCTCTTATATCCATATCGGCATTATTAAGCTCGTTAAAAAAGATATCTACTGCATTAACACTGGTAAAAATAATCCATTCATAACTGGTAATATTTTTAAAAGCATTAAATAAACTGCTTAGATTCTCTTCCTTTTGAATACTAATGGTGGGAAATTCAACTGCTTCGCCGCCTAAATCATTTATCCTGGCGGACAACTGGCTGGCTTGATTACGGGAACGGGTAACTATTATACGCTTACCCCAGAACGGTTTTTTCTCCAACCACTGCAGTTCCTGACGCAGGTTGACGACTTCTCCTGCTACAATAACTGCCGGAGGTTTAAATTCTGCTTTTTTGACTTTATCAACGATATCTGCCAACGTCCCGCTCAAAACCTTTTGTTGTGGGGTTGTACCCCGATGAATCAGGGCAATCGGAGTTGAAGGATCCCGCCCATTATCGATTAAACTTTTACAGATAAACGGTAAATTCTCTACTCCCATTAAAAACACCAAAGTTCCTATTCCCGTGGATATCTTATCCCACTGAATAGAACTCTCGGTTTTATCCGGTTTTTCATGACCGGTAATTACTGCAAAACTGGAAGTAGCGTCACGATGCGTAACCGGAATACCGGCATAAGCAGGCACAGCAATTGCCGAAGTAACTCCTGGTACCACTTCATAATCCAAACCATTTTGCAGCACATACTGAGCTTCTTCACCGCCGCGACCATACAGGAAAGGATCGCCGCCTTTTAATCGGGCCACAATGTGACCCTGACGGGCTTTTTCTACCATTAAGGCATTAATCTCGTCCTGGGGCAGGGCATGTTGTCCGGAAGCTTTACCTACATAAATCATTTCAGCATCTGGATTAGCATAGGATAAAATTCTATCTCCTACCAAACGGTCATAAATTACCACCGTAGCCCGGTTAAGAATTTCTTTGCCCTTAAGGGTGAATAAACCGGGGTCCCCCGGCCCTGCTCCAATTAGATAAACATAACCCTGGCTCTTCATAAATTAATCCCCCGAATTTTTAATTTGCTCCAAAACCTGACCGGCCCCTTGCTGTAATAATAAGTCTGCTGCTTTTCGCCCACCGTTTTCCGGGTCATTTTGGTCAAGATACATGGATTCACGAAATACTGTTGATCCATCTAATGAGGCTACCAGGCCATTCAGACATAATTGTCCCTCCTGCTCCTCTGCCAGACAGGCTATTGGTACCTGACAACCACCTTCCAATTTTCTTAAAAACGCCCGTTCCGCCTGAATAATAATTGAGGTTAGCGGATCATTGATCTTTTGGAGTATATCGGTAGTATCACTATCTTCCCGACGGCACTCAATGGCAATAATACCCTGTCCCACTGCAGGAAGCATAACATCATAGGGTAAATACTCAGTTATATATTCAGTTAAACCCAACCGTTGCACCCCGGCATTGGCAAGAATAATTGCATCCAGATTTTGTTCCTGCATTTTTCTTATCCGAGTCTCAACATTTCCACGTATATCAACCATGACCAGGTCGGGACGATAAGCTTTCATCTGCGCTATTCTTCTGAGGCTGGAGGTGCCTATCAGCGCTCCCGGCGGCAAATCGGCCAGACGGTATCTTTTATGGGATAACAGGACATCATGAGGATTTTCACGGGGTAAAACAGCACCAATCTTTAAATTTTCATCCAATTCTGAAGGTAAATCTTTAGCACTATGGACAGCTACATCAATCTCGTTATTTAATAAAGCAGTCTCCAATTCTTTAGTAAACAAGCCTTTGTCACCTATACGTGACAAAGCTACATCTAAAATAATATCCCCGGTAGTTTTTATAACAACGATCTCAATATCCAGCCGGGGAAAGAAGCTTTTTAATCTGTCTGCTACATGCTCGGTCTGCCATCGTGCCAGTTTGCTACCCCTGGTTCCCAGCCTTATATGAGTCATTTTCAGCATACCCCTCACTATCTATCTGCAAATTAAATAATCCTTTTACAACTTCCGCATAAACATGTCCCTGGTTGGTGGATGCCTTCTCTTTTAATTGAATAATTGGAATATGTAATAACTGATTTACAATGGCATTAGCCAAAGTTCCAATAACTTTTTGTTCATGTTCTGAGACCTTGCCCAAACGATTCATGGCTTTTTTCATTTCCTGTTGTTTTATTGACTCAGCCTGTGCTTTTAAGGCACTAATTACCGGCACAACACAGAGACTGCCCAACCACTCGTTAAAATCTTCCAGCTCCTGAACAATGATTTCTTCTGCCTTAGTTGCAGCCTGTTGTCTTTGCTGGTAATTAATATCTATTACACCCTGTAAATCGTCTATATCATATAAAAACACTTCATCTATATCTGCCAATTGTGGATCGATATCGCGGGGTACAGCAATATCTATCATGATTATAGGCCGGCCATTTCTGTTTAATAGACTCTCATAAGAATTATCGGCACGGATTACATAATGATTTGCTGCAGTACAACTAATAACAATATCTGTAAAGGGGAGCATTTGCGGCATTTCATCCAGGCGAATAGCCTGGCCGGTAAACTCCTCTGCCATTGCTATCGCTTTATCATAGGAACGGTTAGATACAATAACTGATTGTACCCCATGCTGCATAAGATAACGGGTAGTAAGTTCACTCATTTCTCCCGCTCCCACTACCATTACAGTTTTACCATGTAAATCACCCAATACATTGCGAGCCATTTCTACCGCTGCTGAGCTGATTGACAATGGATGCGAATCAATTTCCGTTTCGGTGCGGACTTTTTTCCCCACATAAAGTGCCTTTTGAAATAATGCATTAAGTACCCCATCCGAGGCATTTGCTTCCATAGCGGCCATATAAGCATCTTTTACCTGCCCGATTACCTGGGTTTCGCCTAAAATCATGGAATCCAGTCCGGAAGTAACCCTGAACAGATGATAAATTGCCTCATAACAATTAGGTTGATACAGGTATTGCTTTAACTCCTGACTATTAATATCGGAATATCCCTGTAACATTTGTTCCAGTACCTTTGTGCCCTGTTCAATATCCCGAGTGGTAGCATATACCTCTGTCCGGTTACAGGTGTTGACAATAACAGCACCTTCAATACCTTCCTGCTGAAGCAATTGCTTATAGGTATCCTGCAGAGCAACTCCTGTAATAGCCAGTTTCTCCCTTATCTCAACCGGAGCTGTCCTATGATTCAAACCTGCCACAAGGACATACATTGCTCAATCCGCTCCCTTATTTTATCTTCCGCTCCCATTTGAATTAATTCCAATAAGTCCGAATTAGCCATAGCCTGAAAAATGGCACGACGAACCTCAATATCATCAACGGTCTCTTTAACCCGGTCACGCTGCTCACCTAAAATATCAACCAGCTTGCCGTGATCTTCGGTAATAATATGTTCCAGTTCCCGGCGCAGGCGCGCTGCATAAGCAGGACTCTTTCCCTCAGTAGATATTGCTACGGTCAATGAACCTCGTTTTAATATAGAGGGAATATATAAATCACAATTAGGCGGATCATCTACCGCATTGATCAAAATACCCTTTTCACGGCACAAAGAAGCCACCTCCTGATTTACGTTTCCGGTATCAGTGGCGACAAACACTAGTGACATATTCTCCAAATCATCAGGTATAAACTCTCGGTTATACCAAACGATTGAATGTCTGGTTATCAGTTGTTTCAAATTATCAGTAACTTCGGGACTAACTACAGTTATATTTGCTTTATACTCCAGCAGGTTGAGTACTTTTCGTTCTGCAACCTGACCTCCCCCAACCACCAGACAATTTCGCTCCTGCATATTAAGGAATACCGGGAATAAATGGGTCAAGCTAATACACTCCCCCATTAGTTTTAAAAAAGGTCTGTAACAGACCTTTTTCTATTTATCTTTTTTATCTTCCAGTTCTTCAAAGTCTTCTTCTTTGGCTTTACGGAAATTCTGCAGAGCTTTTCCCATTGACTGTCCTACCTGGGGTAATTTTCCAGGCCCTACAATTATTAAGACAATCACTAAAATCAGCACCAGTTCCCAGGGACCAAAGTTGCCAATTAATCCAAACAAGTTGTCCCCTCCTTTTATATCTGTAACAAAATATATACCCGTTCAAAAAGCCATGATTTATTTGCTATTATGACCCAAATACAAGGTTTTGTAAAGCTTTGCATTTTCCTGTCGGTGGCGCCTGATAATAATTTATCGGCATGAAAATTGGTTAGCTTTTATTTTCCAAATTGGACTCGTCTTCCACTCTGCCTGGTGAGCGTTTGGCAAACTTGGATATCCATATGCTTATTTCATAAAGTAAATATACCGGCACCGCCATAAACATCTGTGAAACCGGGTCTGGACCGGGAGTAAGGGCTGCTGCCAGAATTACAATTATCAACAGTGCATACTTACGGTTTTTGGCCAGCATTTGATAATTTACTATCCCCAGCTTGGTCAAAAAAAACATTACTACCGGTAATTCAAAAACCAGCCCAAACGGGATAGTAAAAGCCATTACAAATGATACATACTGATCTACCTTAAACATGGTTTCCAAATTACTGCCGGCAATATAGATGAAAAAGTTTAATACCAGACGCAATATACCAAAATAGGCAAACAGCACACCTGTAACAAACAGCAACACGCTTATCGGCAAAAGAATATATACATATTTTCTTTCCTGGGGATAAAGGGCCGGTTTAAAAAAACGCCAGATTGCCCATACAACAATAGGAAATGCAATAATAAAACCGGATAAAAAGGAAAGTTTCAGTTTAACAAAAAAGGCTTCGGTAACCCCGGTTACTACCAATCCCTCATTGAGTGAACTTAACGGTGCCATTATCAGGGTAAGAATTTGTTCGCTATAATAAAATGACCCCACTGCAGCTATAATTATTGCCACCACACTGATAATCAGTGATTTGCGTAGTTCTTCCAGGTGTTCAATAATAGTCTGTTTTTCATCCGGTGATAAGTCTCTCAGCGACAAACCCTTACACCTTCTTTCTAATAATCTCTTTCCAGTATATAATCAGTAATTTCCAACAAGGTATTTTTCACTGGATGTTCAGGTATCATATCCAGCTGTTTTTTAGCTTTACCGGCATAATGCCGGGCCAGCCAGTAAGAATAATCAATACCATCTGAATCAATTATCATTTCAATAATTTTATCGGCCTCACGGTCACAAGCTTCCGGAGAAGCGAGTAGCTGCCTGAGTTCATCTTTATAGACACTGTGGTTTAATGCATACAAAGCCGGTAAAGTTATAACCCCCTGTCTAATATCGCTGCCGGTAGGTTTACCCAGAGTTTGCTCATCAGCAACAAAATCAAGTATGTCATCAGTAATCTGGAATCCCATTCCCAAATAATATCCATATCTGGTCAATGCTTTTATTTCATTTTCAGGAGCTTTAGCCAATATGGCACCTAATTGACAGCTAACCGATATAAGCAATGCCGTTTTTCTTTCAATCCTGCGTAAATAATTCTTCAAGCCCAGGTTGACATTATAACAGCTAAGCATCTGAATTATTTCACCCTGACATATCTTCATACTGGTATCAGCCAGAATATCAATAATCTCGACATCTTCATAATCAGCAATAATTGACATGGCCCGGGCAAAAATAAAGTTGCCGGCATAAATGGAGACCCGGTTGCCCCAGGCCAGCTTTACCGTATCAGTACCCCGGCGCACCATTGAATTATCAATGACGTCATCATGCACCAGAGTAGCCATATGCACTAACTCCAGAGCTATTGCCAGCGGAATAATATTCTCCAGATCATCCTGGTATATTTTGGCGGCCAGTAGGGCAAAACCAGGCCTGAGCCTCTTACCACCGGCACCTATTAAATGCCCCGCTGCTTCATTCAGCATAGCCAAATCAGACTGGACATACTTGTCTAATCTGGATTCAACTATTTTCATCTCTTTAGAAACCGGGGCCAAAAAATTAAATTGACTCATCATGCTCCTCTTATTTTGCACATTATATATATTATATAGACTGAGAAAATGCTTTTCTATCTAATTGTCTATCAGCCTTCATACCTGGCAAAAAGATTATGTTCGATCCTCATGCTGTCCAGTACTTTACCTATAATAAAATTAACTAAATCATCTACGGTTTGAGGATGGGAATAAAACCCTGGCATAGCTGGTACTACATGAACCCCCAGCTCAGCAAGCGTAAGCATATTACGCAAATGAATAGCATTCAGAGGGGTTTCCCTTGGAACCACAATCAAGTTACGTTTTTCCTTTATCATTACATCAGCCGCCCTCTCCAGCAAGCCTTTAGCTGCCCCGGTAGCTATAGCTGATATACTGGCCATGGTACAGGGTATAACCACCATGCCTTCTGTCAGATATGAACCACTGGCAATGGGAGCTGCAATGTTGGAATTCTCATAAACAGTTAACTTATCAGCACCAAAATATTTTCTTACACTGGCAGGAATATCATCATCAATCTCCCATCCCATCTCCTGTTGTAAAACAATAGCTGCCGGTTGACTGATGATTAAGTTAACCTCAAATTCTCTTTTTAATAACTCCTCTACCAGGCGTACACCGTAAACTATACCACTGGCGCCGGTAAACCCTACAATATATCTGGGCAAATTGCGACCTCCTCTACTCATACAGAAAATAAATCCCATAACGCAAAAATAAATATAATTAGTCCCACATATCGGTTTATCTTAAAGGCAGCAAAATTAACCCGGCTCAAATCCCCCGGTTTAACGATAATATGTTCATAAACCAGAACAGTTGCTGCTATGGTTATCCCCAAATAATAAAATACTCCTAAAGATAATATTAACCCGGTTAAAACTAAAAAAACTACTGTGAACAAATGAAATACAGCTGAAAACCTTAAAGCCCCAACTTCCCCAAAGCGGGCCGGAATGGAATAAAGCCTATTCCGGCGGTCAAATTCGATATCCTGACAGGCATACATGGTATCAAATCCGGCTATCCAACCAGCAACAGCCGCCCCCAATATTAATGGTTGCCAATCAAAAGTGCCGGTTATAGCAATCCAGGCACCTATGGGTCCAATTCCTATGGCCATACCTAGAATCAGATGGCACCACCAGGTAAATCTTTTAGTGTAAGAATACCCCCATAATATTATCACTGCCAGGGGAGCTAACTTTAAGCATAAGGGATTTAACCTTGCAGCAGAAACGAAGAGCAGCATAAAAAATATAATCGTTCCTATCCAGACTCTATTTACATTAAGTTTTCCGGATGGAAGCACCCAATGGGCAGTTCGTGGGTTAGCCGCATCATATCTTAAATCTATTATGCGGTTAAGACTCAGGGCAGCAGTACGGGCACTTATCATGGCCACTGTAATCCAGAACAACTTTTCCCATGACGGCATACCCCCCTGAGCCAAAAAAGCTCCTAAATAAGCGAAAGGCAAACCAAAAAAAGTATGCTCAAAATCCACCATACGCAAAAAATTTCTCAGTCTAGTCAATACCGTATTCACTCCACTTCGACTCGACCAGTTGCTTTATGTCCTCACTCATAACAATATCCTTTGGCCATTCACGGCTATGACCTTCACTGGTCCATTTTCTGGTAGCATCAAAACCCATTTTGGAACCTACCAAAGCCAACGGAGCAGAATGATCCAGTACATCCAGAGGGCCTTCAACTATCATGGTGTCCCGCCGGGGATCAACATTATTAAACACCTTCCATAACACTTCTGAACTATCCTGCACATTAACATCATCATCAACTACAATAATAAACTTGGCAAACATCATCTGACCCATTCCCCATAGAGAACTCATTATCTTGCGGGCATGGCCAGGAAATTGTTTCTTTATTGAAACGACCACACAATTGTGGAATACTCCTTCCATAGGTAAATGCATATCAACAATTTCCGGTAGTTGAAACTTCATCAAGGGCAAAAATATCCGCTCGGTAGCATAAGCCATATAACAATCTTCCTGGGGCGGTTTACCAACTATGGTGGTGGGATAAACAGGATTTTTCTTATGAGTTATACAGGTTATATGAAAAACCGGATATTCCCCTGCCAGGGAATAATAACCGGTATGGTCACCAAACGGCCCCTCAATACGTCTTTCCAGAGGATCTACATATCCCTCCAGTATGATTTCGGCATCAGCAGGTACTTCCAGATCGATTGTTCTGCATTTAACCAGATCCACCGGTTTCTTACGCAAAAATCCTGCAAAAATAAGTTCATCAATATCTTTGGGTAACGGAGCGGTAGCCGAATAAGTTATGGCCGGATCACCGCCCAGGGCAACAGCCACCTCAGTAGGGCGACCCAGAGCACAATTCTTGCGGTAGTTTTCAGCACCATCATGATGGGTATGCCAATGCATACCGGTAGTCTTATTATCAAAAGCCTGCAAACGGTACATGCCCACATTACGCTTGCCAGTTTCCGGATCTTTGGTATATACCTGCGGAAGGGTAATAAAATGTCCGGCATCCTCCGGCCAACACTTTAAAATCGGCAAAAAATCAAGTGAAGGCTCCCGCTGAATTACTTCCTGACAGGCCCCATTTTTAACGATCCGGGGAATAAAACTTGATATCTGTGCCAATTTGGGGATAACTTTTACTTTATCTATGAATGATTGCGGCATTTGATCGGCAAGTTGTAAAAAACCCAATATATCATCAGAAATTTCCTCAAAACTATTAACTCCCAAACTCATGGCCATACGCTTTTCACTGCCAAAAGCATTTATTAATACAGGCACAGATGATCCTTTGACATTTTCAAATAATAATGCCGGGCCATAAGCCTTGCTGACCCGGTCGGTAATCTCAGTAATCTCCAACTCTGCATCAACCTCAGTCTTAATTCTGACCAGTTCACCGGAATTCTCCAGTTCCCGTATAAATTCAGCCAAATCTTTATAAGCCACCACCATCATCTCCTCTCATAAAAACATAAAAAGGCTTACTCTATCCATGCAGGCAACATGGCGGCAAGCCCTTTACACCTATCCAATTATATAACCGCAACCTGGTTTAGCCTGCTGATTATATCATGAATCTCAGCTACTGCTCTATCCAGAATTGCAGGACCAATCATTTGAACCTGGCTAAACTCTTCATACAGTGAAATACTGTCATGAATATATTGATCAGCCTCCTGATCATGGTTATTTTCCAGCAGTTCTATAGCCATACCCAGATTATAGCCCAATTGCCCGTAAATTTTTAATCTTTCCGGGGATAACCGGGCTAATTTACCTGCAGTAATAAAAGCCGTTGAATATAAAGGTACTCTGGTTTTCTGTAAAACTTCTATTTCTGATATGGCAAACTTATGTTTAAGGACATTACCCTCGTTAATAGTACAAATCATCGGCAAAAAATCCTGTAATAAACTGGTTGCCTGAATATCTACCAGCAGCTTTAGAACATGGCCAAATATATAATCGCCAATTAAAATTGAAAACTGCAAATCCTGATTATATTCCTGACCTTCTTCATCATCCCGTACCCAGGAGTGAATTGACTGTGCAAAATACAGGTTCTTGAAAATATTAGCCATAGCAATACTAAAAGATTTATCTAAACCCATAAAATGATAGGCACTTAACACTATTCCCGGCAAATGCTGCCAGGTGGAATCATTATTCAACCGTACCAAATAACAGTCGACTTCTGAAGACCAGGGAGCCAGGGCAGTTCTGAATAACCGTTCCACTTCCAGTAATTCATATTTTAATTCTCTGGTATAAATATACCTCATTCTTTTTCCTCCCTGAACATTGCTCCACGGGTCGTTATATACACTTCTATCATTCTACAGAATTACCCCTGTTCCTGCTTTAGATATAATTATTTATTATGGCTGAATTAGCAAATTATTGGTTTTAAAAAAATCCTTCTTGTATTATAGCAAAGACGTCAAGTTATATATAACGGAATATTTTAAGTAATATAGGTTTTAATAAACTAACGCCTTCCGGCTCGGCTAAAATCTTTTTTAAGTTGCTTCTAAAAAACTAAAGCCTTCCAGCTCGGCTAAAATCTTTTCTAAGTTGCTTCTAAAAAACTAAAGCCTTCCAGCTCGGCTAAAATCTTTTTTAAGTTGCTTCTAAAAAACTAAAGCCTTACCCGTTATTATAAACAAGTAAGGCATTTAGTTACCATTAAATAAAAACCGTCTTCGGTCTACTAAAATAGTATCCCTCCTAAATATTGGCCACCAGACGTTCTTCCTGAGCT